>CAZAAF010000173.1:0-1547 GCA_964482575.1 uncultured Verrucomicrobiota bacterium
CCGTCCACGTTGATTTTCCAGAGCCGGAGTCCGTCGTCCACGGCCTTGCAGTAGCCGAACACGATCTGGCGCCCGTCGAATGAGAGGTCGTAACGATCGAACAACCCGCCCGCCAGTTGCGGCGCCAACGCGCGCACGGCGCCGCTGGCGAGCGAGAGTTCACACAGGTTGCCGCCCATGCCGGCCCGGACGATGCCGTTGTCGTGCTCGTCATAATAATGGAAGGAACCGTAGGTGTTGCGCTTCACGAAGAGGAGCTTGCCGCCTTGGAGCAACGGGTTGCCCGCGACCAACGCATCATAACGCAACGGCTCCATCTCCTCCGCGATCGTTGCGGTCTGGCTGCGCCGGTTCAATTCGTTCCATCGGGCGCGGAATTCCGCGGCACGGTAATGGGGGAACGACGCCGCCAGATCCTCGATCGCCGCCCGCAAGGAGACGAGTTGCGCGCGTATCGGGGTATCCTCCGCGGATGCGTGCCGGGCTGGCAGGGCCAGCAGCAGGACGATCAGCAGGACGGGGAGGAGTCTCATCGGGTCCTTTTCAAGGGCGGTTCGAATTCCTCGAACTTCCCGCCCTCGTAACCGATGTCGCGGGAAATCTCTTTGGCGCATGCCAGGATGCTTTGCTCCAGCGCGGCCTGCGTGGCCGGATTGGACAGGCTCACCAGCCCCGTGACGCCGACGCCGGCCACGGCCTCGCCGTTGACATTGAACACCGGCGCGCCGATGCAATAAATGCCAAGCGTGTAGCCTTCGCGGTCATAGGCCAGCCCGCAGCGGCGTATCTGCGCCAGCTCGCGGGACAGTGCGTCAGGATGGGTCAGGGTGTGCGGCGTCAAGGCGGCCAGTTTGCGCGGCAGCCGCCGTCGCACCTCGTCGTCCGACAGAAACGCCAGCACGGCCTTGCTGAACGCACTGGCGTGAATCGCCATCCGGCTGCCGGGCAACACCTGGATGAACGAGCTGGCAGCGGGTGTCACACAGTCCAGCACCAGGGCATAGTCGTCCTGCAACCCGTACAATTGCACCGTCTTGCCGGATTGCTCGCACAACCGCTCCAGATGCGGCCGGGCGCGGCGGCGCAGGTCGAACCGGGACTGCAACTGCATGCCGAGCGTGAAGAACTTCGTGCCGAGCCGGTACCCGCCCGAGGGATCCGTCTCCGCATAGCCGCGTTCGGCCAGACATTTCAAAATGCGGAAGACGCCGTTGGTGGAGATGCCCAGCGCACGGGCCAGTTCGGTGATGCCGTAGCTGCGGTGGTTCTGGGCCAGGTGTTCGACGATGTCCAGCATCTGGTCCACGGCCGGCACGGCGTATTTGTTCCGGCGGGATGGGGAGGGGGGTGTCATACGGCGGACCTGCATCCTTGTTTTATTAGACAAATGTTTTTTGATACGTAAAACGACCCTAAACTACCCTTCAACCTCCCATGGAGTCAAGTATACAAATGGCGATTCCGGGTGCCCGGCGCGTTGCGACACGCCCTCCGAGGCCTGGATCCCGTGACGGCTCCTGGCACGGACGTTGCGCCGCGCGCGGCGT
>CAZAAF010000173.1:1557-8672 GCA_964482575.1 uncultured Verrucomicrobiota bacterium
GTCCGGCGCCCGCTCGGGACCGATGAGGGCCGGACGGCCCGCGCCGATTACCGCTTCATGGCATGGATGCCCGCAAAGGGTTGCGCCAGATCCATCGGTTGCGGCAGCCAGACGCGCAGCGTGGAATCCTCCGCCCAGGTGTGGCCGGCGGACGCGTAGTCGCAGAACCGCACCACGGCCTTCTTGCCGCCGACGTCGAAGGGAACGTCCAGCGCGATCCATGCGTCCTTCGCCTTGACGACGGTGGCCTTGACCATGCCGTTCGCATCGGTTGCGACCGTGCCGGTGCCGGCGCCGGGTTTGGTGACGCGTTTGTCCAGTGCGAACACCACCGGCCCGCGCACGATGGCAATCCGGCCGGAGCCGCCCGGGTCTTTTTCGCAGCGCACCGTGAAATCGAGCGTGAGCCGGACCTTGTCCCCGCTCTTCCAGGTCCGCGCCAGCCGCGCGTAGGTGCCGGGCTGCACGTTGGGCACGGCCTTGCCGTTCACTTCCAGTTTTGTCGTCCGACTCCATGCGGGGATGCGTACGCTCAACGTGAACTCCTTCGCCGCCGGCGGACGCACCGTGATGTCCACGACGTTCGCGCGGGGGAAATCGGACTTGATCTCAAGCCGCGCCTCGTTGCAGGTCACCGTCGCCGGTTCGTAGAAATTGACGACCGGCCCGCCCTTGCCGCCCATCACGGCGAGCGCCGGCAGCAGATTCAGCCCGCGCGGACCGTTGGCGACGCAACAATTCATGTGCATCTTGCAGTGTTCCGGGGCCGGCTCGCGCTGGCCCTCGAGCGGGTTGTAGTGGCACCACCAGGTGCCGTCGGTCTTTTGCGCCGCCAGCAACGGGTTGTACGTGCTGCGCTCGATGTCGTCGGCATAGAACGCGTCGCCGGTCATGCGCAGCAGTTGCGCCGCGAACTTCAGCCAGGTCACGGTCACGCAGGTTTCCATCCACTCCGGCACTTCCTCGGACTGGCGCATCCGGCCGTTGCACCACCGCTCCCAGCTCGAGCCGGAGCCGATGATCGTGATCTCCGTGTCATGGATGCTGGCGTACACCTTTTTGGCGGCCTCGAGGTACTTCGAATCACCGGTGACGCGGTACAGTTCCACGAGCCCTTCGTAACAGGACATCATCTCATAGGCTTTCGACGAGCCGCCGCTCATGTAGCCCTTCTGTTTCGCATCAGGCCCGGGGAACATCTTGAAGACCGCGATGCCGTCGAGCGCCTTGCGGACGAGATCGGGGCCTTTCGGGCCCTCCCACGAGCGGACGATGTACTCGGCGAATTGCAGGTAGCGCGGCTCGCCAGTGCGGCGGTAGAGCAACACCATCGGTTCGAGGATGCTGCTGGCGGCCATGCCGTTCCACCAGCCGTTGGTGGCGATGCTGGCCTTGTCCGGGCCGAAGTAACCGAGGACGCGGTCCGCGTGGCGCTTCGCGGCCTCGAGCGTCTTCGCATCGCCGGAGATCTCATGGTAGGCGAGAAGGCCGAGCAGCGTGTACTTGCGGCCCCACGTGTCCCAGTTGGAAAATTCGTTCGCCGGCTTGTAGGTGGTGATGCCGCCGTCCGGCGTCTGCGTGGCAATCAGGCCCTTGGTGGCTTCATCGAGGATCGCGCGCAATTTGGGGTCGCCGTCGTAACGGTACGCAAGCGCGGCGGAGGTGAACCACTTCCCCCAGAATTCGCAGCGCCACATCCGGTCCTCCTCGCGCACCGCAAACGGCTGGATGATGTCCGGCAGGCTCTGGGCGAACATGCGTCCCTTCTTGCAGGTCGCCATTTCTTCGCCGATCCAGCCGTGGAACTTCACGCTGCACGGTGGCGCGAATGCCAGCGCGTCGGCGGCCTTCGGCGCGACCTTGTCTTCAGCGTTCACGGTCAACGCCAGCAAGGCCAGCGTGGCAACAACCAGTCCAGTCGTCTTCGTCATATCGAATCTCCCATTGGATCCGGAAACCAAGGTCCATCGTAGCGCCGGCATCCCCGCCGGCTCAATCTCAACGTCGGCCTTGGACCAGAAAAACTCCCGGTTCTTGTCCTTGGACGCCGCCGGTTTGTCCAGCGGAATCCCCGGAAATCAGCGGCGCTGCAACAGCACGGCGAAGTCGTGGTCGGTCGTCCCAAGGTCCAGGACATCGCCGCATGCCACGGGCCGGCGCTCGTGTTTCCCGGTATCGAGGTCCCAGAGGTCGGCGTTGAACGTCCCGGCGAGCTTCACTGTCATGCGGGCCGCCACCGGCTTGCGTTCGCGGAGCCATTGCTTCCACGGCTCCGGTTTTGGCGACACCCAGAGTTTGACGCCGGCGAAGTTGCGGACATAAACGAGCGCTTCCGAACCGTTGGCGCGCACGAGCGACACGAGCTGGCACCCGGACGACACGGCGAAGTCAGCCGCCGCCGGCTCGGGCGGGGCGAACCGGTCCACATCCGCGCGCTGCGGGTAATCCGCCGCATCATCCAGCGCGAAATCGAAAGCCGCGCCGCGGTCGAGGTAGTATTGCGCGTAGCGGCCCATCGTCGCGTAGGCGGCAACGCCTTCACGCGAGCGGAACCACTTGTCGTCATCGAGCGGATGCGGCACGCGGATGGCGATGCCGGGCCGCTTGCGCTGGAAGGTGGTCCAGTTCACGCGACCGGCGATTTCGTTGGCGAGCTTGAACTCCGCCATCTCGCTGCCGCGCGCGTTCCAGAAAAAGCAGCCGGGGTTGCCGTTGCAGAGCGAGAACCAGATGAGGTCGCGCATCGTCCATCGGCGCGTCTCGCGGTCGGGACCGTAGGAGAACTGGTCGCCCGACGATTCGCCGAGGAACGCGGGTTTTCCCATCCGCCCGTAGCGCGTCAGCACGTCGGTGGCGAGCCCGTAGTCCATCTCCGGCGACGTCGTGCCGTGCGGGTAGAGATGATAGGTGTAGAAATCAATCGAGGTCTTCGTCTTCCACCACGCGGGATCGGCCGTGTGCAGGCCGCCGCCGCCGTGGCTGACGCAGAGGGGCGTCTCCGGGTCCGTTTCGCGCACCGTCGCCATCGCGTGGTTGGCCCAGGACGCGGGGCATTCCACCATTTCGTTCTCGAGTTCGTAGCCGAACACGAGCGGGTTGTCCTTCACGAGGCCGATGATCTCCTTCGCGTAGCGGTCCTGGCAGGCGAGGACGTCGGGATCGGTGTACTTGTCGTTGATGTAACCGATGAGGTCGCCGTCGCGGATGAAGCGCCGCTGAAACACCGGCAGGGCGTCGAGGTTTTCACCGGTGAACCACGGCAGACACCACCGCTCCAGCGCGCTGCGATTGTGATAGCACGGCTTGGTGTAGTCCTCGTGCAGTACCAGAAGGAACTTGAAGCCGAACGGCCGCGCCAGGTCGAGGTAATGCAGGAAGGCCGCGAACAGGGCGGGATTCACGCGCCCGCCGATGTCCATTGGCTCCATGCCGTTCTTGCGGTGCGTCCGGAGCATGAACCGCTCCGCGGTGACGCCGCTGGCCTTCAGGAATTTCAGCCACGCCACGACCTGATCGTCCGTGGCGTCGGTGAACGACAGGCGCTTGTCCCATTCGCCGTCCTCCGTCGGCAGGCCGACCCAGTTGGCGTAAAACCCGCCGAGCGGCATCCACGCCTTGCCGTCCGCCGCAAAGTAACCGTTGGGCATCAGCCGCACGCGATGCGGACGCGGCCCGGCCGGCAGCGCCGAGAGGGGTGCCGATTCGCCCGCCAGACCCTCCGCGTCTTTCACGGCGACGCGACCCACCCACTGTCGGGCCGGCATGCCGCGAAACACGGCGCTGGCGCCTTTCACCGCCGACAGCTTGCCGCCCGTTGCATTCCACGTGAGCGTGCGGTCGCCGAGCGGCAGCGCGTTGTCAAACTCGTCCACCAGGGTCGCGGTCACTGGCAGCGGGGGATCGCCCGGTCGCAGCACGCGCGGCCGCACCGGCTCCACGCGATAATGATGAGGCGCTAGCGCCTTGACCGCCACCGCCGTGCCGGCGGCCGGTGCGGCGCTGAACTCCGCCGTTGCCTGCAATTTGTCCGCCTCCGCGCCGGCCCGGCGCGAAACTCGGTACCGGAACGAGGCTTCGCCCGCGCCATTCGTCAGCGCGCGGCGCGCCTGGGGGCTTACCGCCAGTGACGGGGCCGAAGGCTCCGCGTCGAGTGCACCGTCCGAATCCCTGGCGAGCGCCAGTAACACCGGCTGGCCGCTGACCGGCTTGCCGTCCGTGCCGGTCACGCGAATCTTTGCCGTTTGCGTTGTCCCTGCGCTGGGTTGCGCATCGGAGAGCGCAATGGTCACCTGTGCCGCTGGCAGGCTGGGGGAGCCGAGCACCTCGACGGCGCCGCGCGTTGCCTTTTGCAGCGGCGTCAACCGGATCCACTCGATCTCGACGTGCGCCTTCGTCCGCTTGGCGGTGCCGATGCGCAACGCCGCCAGCGTGCCGCTCCAGTTGGCCTGCTTGCGCAGGTCCACACGCACCGTCTGCCAGTTTGTGCCATATACGGTAACTTCGTAATGCAGCAGGCTGTCGCGGCCGACGGGCCGGCCGTAGAGGTCCCACAACGCGCCGCGGACGTTCTGCCGGACGCGCATTTCCAGCGTCGAATAGCGATCCACGTCGAGCCGGAAGGGCGGGCGTTTCGGCGACTCGGCGCCCCACATGGTTCCCCAGATGAAATAGGGATCCTGTTCCACATCGAGCTTGAGCACGCCGTCCTCGACCTTGTGGCGGATGTACTCTGGCCGGTTGCCCCAACTGGTGATGCCCGCGAAACCGCCGTCCCGGAAATCCCACGGCTTGCCGAAGGTGTCCACCGCGAAATCCGGTATCTGCAGTTTCGCGGGACTCGTCGGGGGCGCGTTCCTGCCGGTCATGGCGAAATAGAGCCGGTAGGTGCGTTCCTCGCCCGCCGCAATGGGGCCGTCGGCCCACTCCACGCGGCCCTCGCGGGCCTGACAGGGCACATCGCCTTGGCGCACGAGCCGCAGAGATTGCGGGTCCACCGTGCCGCGGAGGCCGAGCCGCGCCAGATCTGACGCGAGGTCGAGCGGCAGCACGATGAACGCCCGCTCGCGCGGCTGCTTCTCCTTCGTCACCGTGACCGTGACGCGATAAGGCCGTTGCGGGTCATCCCACCCGTTGTCCAGGGCCGAGGCGAGGGGAAGCAGCCCGGAGAAAACCGCCAACCATCCGATGAGAAGAGTGCGCATGAGATTCCTGAGTATGTGTTTGTGCGTATGGTGTAGTGACGGACGGCGGACACGTCAAGGTTCTTGCCGGAGGCGGCAAGGCCGCCGTGGCGACCCCGCCGCGATTCGCCCGATGGTCCGGCTCTCAGAGCGGACGAATCCAGATATTGCGGAAACGGACGGGGCAGTGATGGCCGGCCAGCCGCAGAGGTCCCTGGCTGACCTTCTTGTTGTAGCGGGCCACGGTCCGATGACCGGTCTCGCCGTGGATTTCCTGGTTGCACTGCACCAGCACGCCGTTGTGAAAGATTGTTACGCGTGCCGGCAGTACCAGCTTGTCCCCGTCGAAACGCGGTGCGGTGAACACGATGTCGTAGGTCTGCCACTCGCCCGGTTTGCGGCAGACGTTCACCAGCGGCGGGGTCTGGCCGTACACCGCGGCGGCCTGCCCGTCGGGATAGATCTTTTCATTATAGGAATCAAACACTTGGATTTCGTAGAGCCCCATGAGGAAGACGCCGTTGTTGCCACGGTTGTACCACGGGCCCTCAAAGTTGGGCGGGGTCATCCACTCGACGTGGATCTGGCAGTCGCCGAATTCCTGTTTCGTGGTGAGGCTGCCGCTGACGGCTTCGATGCAGCCGTCCACGAGTTTCCAGTCGTTGGTCTGCCATTGCGAGAGGTCCTTGCCGTCGAAGAGCACGATGGCATCGGCCGGCGCGGGCGCCGGGGAGGGCACGGGGCCGGGATCCACGCGCTTCGGCGCGGGACGTTCGGCATCGTGGACGCGGTAGCCGCACCACGGCAGGACCGGCGTGTCGTTGTAGCCATAGACGCCGGAACCGTCTTTGGCGAAAACCCGGTCCGCCGCGCGCGCAGGCATGGACAGCGAAAGAACAGCGAGGCCAAGGATGAGCAGGGGGATTCTCATGGGATTGTGTTTCTCCTACGGTTGAAAGAACGACATCAGGATTTTGGACAGGATTTGTTCGCCAAACTCGTTGGCGTGGACTCGGTCGCGATAGAAGACGTGCGGGTGGAGTTTCGTGGAGCGGATGTACTCGGCCCACGGCAGGGTCATGTTCAGGAAGGCGCAATGTTCCTCCGCGGCCAGTTTCGCCAGGGCAACGCCATACTCGCCCGCGCCGGAACGCTTGTCCTTCGCCAGTTCCTCCGGCGAGCGGGGATCGGTCGTGCCGAACGTGCCGGTGGCCAGCAGAATTTCCACCTCCGGCAGCGCGGCGCGCAACTGGTGAAGGACCTCGCGAAGACTCCCGATGTCCTTCTGGCTGATACCGCCGATGAACATCAGATCGGGTTGGAGGGGCACGACGTTTTTCTGGATGCGTCCCTCCTCCTTGTAATGCTGGCAACCGCCGCCGCCGCGGACATAGACCGTGCCGCGGATGCGGGCCTTGGGATACGCCTCCGCCAGTTTCGCCAGCCACGCCGAGCGCATCGTGTCGGCCACGATGCTGTCGCCCATCGCCACCACATGCAGGTCGCCGCCTTCGGTCAGGACGCGATGCGTCCGCTTCAGGCAGGTCCAGTCTGGCTTGGGCGGCGTGAACCCGCCTTTCGGCATCCCGGCCTGGATGGTTGCGATCTGTGCCAGCGACCGCTGGGGCGTGCCGAAGATCGAATAGCCCTTTTCCGGCTCTTCGTGCTTCGTGGTCACATCGGGCTGCCACTTGGCCGGTATCGGTCCTTTCTCGGGGAACGTCACCGGCGAGTCCTTCATCATGTCGGCCAGCAATCCTGCGGGGCTCAGGGCAAGGACGAGGGCGATGCAACAGGCCGTCATTCGGAGGGATGTCATCATCAGCGGGATTCCTGGAATCATAATTGAGTTTTGTTCATTCACGGCATGGCGAAACAGCCGTCCGGGCAACCGCGGATGGCGCCTCATTCATCGGCGATGCGAACGAGTTCAAC
>CAZAAF010000174.1:0-8667 GCA_964482575.1 uncultured Verrucomicrobiota bacterium
GGCTCCAACGCATCGTCCGCGGCGTCGGCCGGCCGGTGCAGTTCGTGTTCGCCGGCAAGGCACATCACGAGGACGCCGGCGGTCAGGACCTGGTGCGGCGCGTGTTCCAATGGTGCGAACGGCCGGAGTTCCGCGGGCGGATTGTATTGCTGGAGGAGTACGACATCGCCGTGGCCCGGCGGCTCGTGCAGGGCGTGGACGTCTGGCTCAACAACCCGCAGCGCCCGCTCGAAGCCAGCGGCACCAGCGGCCAGAAGGCCGGCATCAACGGCGCGCCCAATTGCAGCGTTCTCGACGGCTGGTGGCCCGAGGCGTTCGACGGCTCCAACGGCTGGGACATCGGCGGCGGCAAGGAATTCGCCGACGCCAGGAAACAGGCGCGCCACGACGCCGCCTCGCTTTACGAGCTGCTGGAGCGCACCATCGTGCCGCGCTACTACAAGAACCGCGCCGCGTGGATCGCCACGATGAAGGCAAGCATCGCCACCGTGCTGTCGCAGTTCAACAGCGAGCGGATGCTGCGCGATTACGTCGAGCAGGGCTACGCGCCGGCTGCAGGGCGGAGTTGACAATCCGGCATGCCGGGATGATTGTCCGGAACTGAAAGGAAAGGAAAGAAAAGGAAACATGAGAAAAATCATCGGAGTCGTCTGTGTTGTGGCAGCGTTTGCAGTCCTGATCGGCTGCGGCGGAAGCCCGGCCTCGCGCGTGGAGAGCAGTTTCGCCACGGCGGATCCGGCCCAGAAGGCGAGCGCGCAGAAAGCCGTGGATGCCGCCAAAGCCGGCAACTACGCGGGCGCAATGGCCCAGTTGCAGATGTTGGCCACCACCGCCAAGCTCACGCCGGAGCAACAGGAAGCCCTTCGGGATATGGTCGCCGATATGCAGAAGCAGATTCAGGCCAAGGCGTCCGAGGCGGCAGCCGGCGCCCAGAAAGCGATGGACGATCTCAAGAAGAACCTCGGCAAGTAACCCGGTCGCGTCGATCGCCCCGGGCTGATGTGCGCCGGCGGTTTGGAATCGCGTCCACTGCTGGGAAATGGTATTGCACGGGAGTCGCAAGCGTTGTCTTGCGGCTCCCGTGTCGTTTACAGGGACGGCGAATCAGATTTGAGGTGCGTATGAAATTGCGTCAAAACTCATGGTCGGTGATTCGGAGTCTTGTGTTGGGCGGGTTGGCGGCCGGCGGGGCGTGCGCCGACGACTGGCCGCAGTGGCTCGGCCCGCAGCGCGATGCCGTCTGGCGCGAGACGGGAATCGTGGACACCTTCCCCGCGGGCGGCCCGACGGTGCGCTGGCGCATGCCGCTCGGCGGCGGTTACGCGGGTCCGGCGGTGGCGGGCGGACGGGTGTTTGTCACCGACCGTGTGCTGCCGGAGGGCACGACCAACCCCAACGATCCCTTCAAGCAGGACGCCGTGGCCGGCAAGGAGCGCGTGCTGTGTTTCAACGAAGCCGACGGCAAGCTCCTCTGGACGTACGAGTACGCATGCACCTACACCATCAGTTATCCGGCCGGGCCGCGCACCACGCCGCTGGTGGCGGACGGCAAGGTCTATACGCTCGGCGCCATGGGCCGGCTTTGCTGCCTGGACGCCGCGACGGGCAAGGAGCTTTGGGCGCGCGAGTTCACCAAGGATCTCAACATCCATGCGCCCCTGTGGGGATTCGCCGGCCATCCGCTGCTCGACGGTCCACGGCTCATCTGCCTGGCCGGCGGCGACGGCAGCACGGTGGTGGCGTTCGACAAGGACAGCGGCAAGGAAATCTGGCGCGCGTTGTCAGCAAAGGAGCCGGGGTACAGTGCACCGATGATCTATGAAGCCGGCGGCCGGCGGCAGCTCATCGTCTGGCACCCGGAGTCGCTGAACTCGCTCGACCCGGAAACCGGCAAGCTCTACTGGTCCGAGCCGTTCGCGGTGAAGGTCGGCCTGAGCGTGGCCACGCCGCGCAAGCTGGGCGACCTGCTGTTCATCACGGCGTTCTACAACGGGCCGGTCATGATGAAACTCGACGCCTCCAAACCCGCGGCGACGGTGCTCTGGCGCGGCACGAGCAACAGCGAGAAGGCCACCGACAAGCTCCACAGCCTCATGTGTACGCCGTTCCTGGAGGAGGGTTACATCTACAGCGGGTGCAGTTACGGCCAGTTCCGCTGTCTCCGCGCCGACACCGGCGAGCGCGTCTGGGAGAGCCTGGTGCCTGCGGGCGCGGCCGACGAGAAGAACAAGCGCTGGGCCAATGTCTTCGTCATCAAGAATGGCAACCGGTTCTTCCTCTACAACGAGAAGGGCGATCTCATCATCGCCCGGCTCAGCCCGCGCGGGTACGAGGAAATCAGCCGCGCCCACCTGTTGGACCCGACCAACCGCGCCGGGGGCCGCAACGTGGTCTGGTCGCACCCCGCCTTCGCCGACCGCTGCGTCTTCACCCGTAACGACAAGGAACTAATCTGCGTCTCGCTGGCGAAGTGAGCATGGCAGAAATTCTTTGCGGGTGGGGCGAGACTCCGTTTTCGGTGCGCAAGAGGCAGCCCACAATAAGGAGAATTCCACCAACCCGGCTTTAACGTCCCAAGCCATGAACCGTTCATGAGAGTGGAATCGCCGAAGGTGGATCGCGACCTCCGGGCGCGATGGACGCGGGCAAAAAAAGGAAGCTGCGCTTGAAAAGTGAAAGGCTCGACGGAGTCTCGCCCCACCTTTGTCGGATTGGCAGCCCGCTCGTTCGCTTACGACAACCCGGTCGCCCGGCCGTCCGGCAATACCTGGATCCTCGCGGCCGCGGGGACTTTTGGCAGGCCGGGCATCGTGACGATGTTGCCGCAGATGGCCACCACGAAACCCGCGCCGGCGGAGACGCGCAACTCGTTCACCGTGATGCGGAACCCGCTCGGCCGGCCGCGCAAGGCGGGATTGTCCGAGAGCGACAGCGGCGTCTTGGCGACGCAGACGGGCAGTTTCGCAAACCCGTGTTCCTCGAGCACCTTGAGGTTGGCTTGTGCACGCGCGTCGAAAACCACCCCGTCGGCGCCATACACGCGGCGGGCGAGCGTTTCGATCTTCTTCTCCAGCGGCGCATCGAGCGGATAGAGGAACTTCAGCTTGGGGCGGCTGTTCTTCCCGACGGCGCGCAACACCGCTTCGCCCAGCGCGGTCGCGCCTTCGCCGCCCTTGTCGTAATGCTGCGAGGGGACCGCCTCGACGCCGAGTTTCGCGCAGAACTTCACGATCTTCGCCACATCCGCCGGCTGGTCGTCGGGGAAATGGCTGAGGCACACCACCGGCTCCAGGCCGAAGAGGCGGATGTTCTCGACGTGCTTGGCGAGGTTGCCGAGGCCGCCCTCGTCCTTGAATCCGCCGTGATACGCCACGGCCTTGGCCGTCGCCACGATGACCGCCGCGCTCGGGTTCAACCCGGCGGTGCGGCACTTGATGTGGAAAAACTTCTCCGCGCCGAGATCGGTCGCGAAACCCGCCTCCGTCACCACGTAATCCGCCAGCTTCAGCGCCAGCCGCGTCGCCACGGCGGTGTTGGTGCCCTGCGCGATGTTCGCAAACGGCCCGCCGTGCACGAACGCCGGCGTCCCTTCGAGCGATTGCACCAGGTTCGGATGAATCGCGTCGCGCAACAGCACCTGCATCGCGCCGACGGCCTGGAGCTGCGACGCGCGGATCGGCTGCCCCTTGTAGGTGAAGCCCACCACCATCTTCGCCAGCCGCTCGCCGAGGTCGGCGTAGTCCCTCGCGAGACAGAGGATCGCCATCACTTCCGAGGCGGGCGTGATGTTGAACCCGTCACGCCGCGGAATGCCGTGCTGCACGCCACCGAGACCGATGATGATGTCGCGCAACGACCGCTCGTTGAAATCAATCACCCGCCGCAGCACGATGCGGCGCGCATCCAGCCCGAGTTCGTTGCCGTGCTGGAGATGGTTGTCCGTCATCGCGGCGAGGAGGTTGTTGGCCTTCTCCACCGCGTACATGTCGCCGACAAAGTGGAGGTTGATGTCCTCCGCCGGCACTACTTGGGCGCGGCCGCCGCCCGTGCCGCCGCCCTTCATGCCGAAATAAGGTCCGAGCGACGGTTCGCGCAGGCAAAACATGCTGCGCTTGCCGAGCCGCCGCAGCGCGTCGGCCAGGCCGATGGTGGCAGTGGTCTTGCCTTCGCCCGCGGGCGTCGGCGTCATGGCGGTGACGAGAATGAGCTTTCCATCCGGCTGGCTCGCGCGCGCCGCGAGTTCGCCGACGGGCACCTTGGCGATGTAATGGCCGTGCGGCAGGATGCGGTCGGTGTCGAGATGGAGTTCCTTCGCCACCTCGATGACGCGGCGCGGCGGAAGACCGTTGATGGATGCGGGTTTGTCAGCCATAACAGGCCCAACCTTGCAGATATCCCGCCGGTCTGCAATTCGGAAGTCAACGGGTCGGCGGCACAGCCTGGGCGGCGGCGGCGGCTTCCCGACCCGCCATCGTCATTCGCCCTTGGTCGAGAACTGGTCGGCTTTGTCTTTGAACAACAGATTGAAGGTGGTCAGCGATCCGTAGGAGCGGGTGACATACTGCTGCATTTCCACCTTGTCGCCGTCGGTGAGGTTCGGATGGCTGTTGATCTTCTGCTCCAACACCCGCAACTGATTGCGAATGCCCACCAGCTTGTGAAACAACACCTCGAGGGGCACCTCCTTCGCCTGGAGCGACGGGTCGGCGGGATGCAGGACCAGTCTCCCCTTGTGCCAGCGCGGACCGAGTTGTTCCACCACGGCGTCGGGATTCTCATACCCAACGCGATTGAGCACGGATTCAACCGCCGTCTCAACGAATTGCTTCAAGGGCATCTCAAGCCCGGTGATGGCCGCCCCCGGTTCGGCGGGACAGAGGTCACTGAGTTCGGGGTCCAGCGTTCTCAGCGCATCGTCAAAACGGATTTCAGCCGTCTTCTCGGAAATGCTTTTGACCGTGCCGACGCCGTATTGCGAGTGCTTGACCCGAAAACCGATGTGTAACGACTGGATTTTCATGGAACCAGTTTGATCAATCACGGGAATCCCTTCAAGAAAACAACTCCGGGGTTGACGCCGCCGCGCGCGGCTGGTAGCCAGCAGGGAACATTTCTCCGGCAAACCATGAAAACCATCCTTCAAACAACCGCGGCGCTTGTTGGCATTCTCATCCTCGGCATCACGATGGCACCGGCGGCGGATTCGCTGCCCAAGGCGGATTTCTACGTCGCGCCGGACGGCAATGACACGTGGTCCGGCAAACTCGCCGCGCCCAACAAGGAGAAGACCGACGGCCCGTTCGCCACAATCCCGCACGCCCGGGACGCCGCCCGCGCGCTGGCAATCCAAAATCCAAAATCCAAAATCCAAAATCCGCCGACGGTTCTCATCCGCGGCGGTACGTACCGGCTCGCGGAGACGCTGGCGTTCGGCCCGGAGGATTCGGATGTGGCGTATGTGGCCGCGCCGGGCGAGACGCCGGTGGTCAGCGGCGGGCGCGCCATCACCGGCTGGAAGAAAGGCGACGGCAGTCTCTGGACGGCGCAGGTCCCGGGCGTGGCGGAAGGAAAATGGTATTTCCACCAGTTCTTCGTCAACGACCGGCGCGCCACGCGGGCGCGGACGCCGAACGAGGGCTATTTCCACACCGACGGCCCCCTGATGCCGATCGTGCGCGACCGGAAGAAGTGGATCCCGGAGACGAAAATGGGGTTCAAGTTCAAGGGCGAGGACATCCAGCGTTGGTCCAACCTCGGTGACGTGAACGTCATCGCCTACCACGCCTGGACGGCGTCGTGGCACAACATCGCCGGCGTGGACGAGGCGCAGCACACCGTCCGGTTCGTGCAGCCGAGCGGCTACCCGTTGAGCTTCTGGGACAAGGAACAGCGCTACACCATCGAGAACTGCCTCGAGGCGCTCGACTCGCCCGGCGAATGGTATCTCGACCGCAAGTCCGGCGTGCTCAGCTACTGGCCCCGGCCCGGCGAGGACATGCGCACCGCCGACGCGGCCGCGCCGGTCTTGATGACGCTGGTGCGGTTCGCGGGCGACCCCGATAACGGCAAGTTTGTCCGGGGCGTGAAGTTCATCGGGCTGTCGTTCCAGCACGAGGAGTGGGACATCCCGTGCGACAAACCCGCTGACGGCCAGGCCGCGGTGACCTTCCTCGACGGCGCGATCACCGGCAACGGCGCGCTCGAGTGCGTCCTCGAACGCTGCGAGGTGGCGCACGTCGGCCAGTACGCCATCAACTTCGCGCGCGGCTGCCGCGGCAACCGCATCGAGCAGTGCCACATCCACGACCTCGGCGGCGGCGGCGTGCGGTTCGGCGAGCCCACGCATCCGAAGCAGGAAGCGGCGGCCAACGCCCCCGGGCGCACGTGCGGCAACATCGTCCGCAACTGCTTCATCCATGACGGCGGCCTCGTGTTCCCCTCGGGCATCGGCGTCTGGGTCGGCCAGAGCGCGAACAACATCATTGCCCACAACGAAATCTGCGACCTCTTCTACTCCGGCATCTCCATCGGCTGGACGTGGGGCTACGGCCCGCACGACGGCGCCGGGAACATCGCCGAGTTCAACCACATCCATCACATCGGCAAGGGCGTCCTGAGCGACATGGGCGGCATCTACACGCTCGGCATGCAGCCCGGCACCGTCCTCCGCAACAACGTCATCCACGACGTGCTCAGCTTCAGCTACGGCGGCTGGGGCCTCTACACCGACGAGGGCAGCACCGACATCGTGCTGGAAAACAACGTGGTGTACCTGACCAAGACCGGCGGCTTCCACCAGCACTACGGCAAAAACAACATCGTCCGGAACAACATCTTCGCGCTCGCCGCCGAGCAGCAGATCATCCGCTCGCGCCAGGAGGATCACTGCTCGTTCATCTTCGAGGGCAACGTCGTGTATCAGGACAAGGGCCCGCTCCTCGG
This sequence comes from uncultured Verrucomicrobiota bacterium, assembly GCA_964482575.1. Taxonomy (GTDB): domain Bacteria; phylum Verrucomicrobiota; class Verrucomicrobiia; order CAIQCK01; family CAIQCK01; genus CAIQCK01. Next base: position 6,943 of record CAZAAF010000174.1, read on the forward strand.
CAGCAACTGGGGCAACAAGAACTACAAGATGGACCGCAACGTCTATTGGCGCGCCCACGGCGAGCCGACGTTCACCGGCATGTCGTTCAGCGAATGGCAGAAGGACATGGGGCAGGACAAGGACTCCGTCATCGCCGACCCGAAGTTCGTCAGCGTCGCCAAGCGCGACTTCCGGCTGCGGCCCAATTCGCCCGCGCTGAAGCTCGGCTTCAAGCCGATCGACACCCGCACCGTCGGCCTCACCGGCGACAAGGATTGGGTGGCGCTGCCCAAGAAAATCCAGCGCCCGCCCACGGTGTTCGAGACCTGGAAGGAGATCACCTCCATCGAGGACGGCTTCGAGAAGACGGCCGTCGGCAGCCGCCCGCAAAATTGCACCGTCTCCGGCGGGGACGCCCCGGGCCAGCTCATCGTCACCGACGAAACCGCCGCCTCGGGCCGGCACAGCGTAAAGGTGGTGGACGCCGCCGGGCTCGCGCAGCCGTGGCAGCCGCACTTCTGCTACAGCAAGTTCAACTTTGTCCGCGGCACGGTGCAGGTGTCGTTCGACCTCCGCGTCGAGAAGGGCGCGCTGCCGTCCATCGAATGCCGCGACGCCAGCTCGCCGTATCGCACCGGCCCGTCGTTGAGCGTGAACGCCGCCGGCGACCTGCTCGCGGGCAAACAAAAGCTGATGACCCTTCCGTTCGGTCAGTGGGTGCACTTCGAGGAGAAGTTCGTCGTGGGCCGCGATGCCACCGGCAGCTATGACCTGACCGTCAAGCCGCGCGGCGGCGAGGCGAAGAAGTTCGCCGCCCTGCCGTTCATCCACAAGGAGTTCCAGCGGCTCCAGTGGTTCGGCTTCTCCAGCGGCGCGAAGGAGAAGACCATCTTCTACGTGGACAACCTCAAGATCGCGCCGGCGAAATAGTCCGGCGTTTCGCCGCACCACGGCTCAGGGACTTCCGGGCGTCGTTGACAGGACGACGTGCCGCAGCCAGCCCGCGTCCGCGCCAACGGCTGTACTGGAATTTTTGCCGTAGGTCCACGTCACGCGATGCTGCCCGGAAGGAATGACGAAGGTCATCGTCTGCCAGGAGACCTCGCCGGAAATCGCCCCCGGCTGGTTCACCCCGTCCATCGAGAACGTCAGGGAATCCCCGCCTGGTTCCGACGACACCCTCCAGTCGAAACTCAATATCACCGGCCCCGTCACCGTCGTTTCCACCCAGGACACGTTCAGGTCGCCAATGCTCCCACTGCGCGCGGCCAGACTGCCGTCCGCCAGCGTGGTCGCCGCCCAGACCGCGTCCCCGTTGGTGCTCCACGTCAGGTCCAACGCCCCCAGCGCCTCGCCCAGCGGGGTCGTCCCCGCCATTGTGCCGCCCGTGTCCGCCCCCGTCACCAGCAGGCTCATCGCGGTTGTCCCGCCCGAACCTCCCGCCCCGCCCGAGTCCACCAGCGCATTGGCCGTGTGCGTCAGGTTGTTCTTCATCTGTTGCAGGTCGATCACGTTGATCGCCCCGCTGCAGTTGACATCGCAGAGGAAGTTCACGGACGCCACCGTCGCCGCCAGGTTGTTCTTGGCCTGCTGCAGGTCGATCACGTTCACCGTCCCGCTCTGGTTCTCATCCCCGAACAGCGCCCGCACGATCACGGCGTTGGTGCCGGAGAGCGCGTTGCCGGACAAGTCCGCCAGCCCGTTCATCACCACCGTGATCCGCGACTGGTCCACCACGTTGGTCA
>CAZAAF010000175.1:0-8636 GCA_964482575.1 uncultured Verrucomicrobiota bacterium
GCCGTCAGCGTAATAGATGTCCACGTAGAGACAACAGCCCAGCGCGTTGCCGTTCACATTCTCCGTCTTGCACCAGCCGCGCACGAGGAGCGGCGCGGCGCTCTTCTGGTTCAACGCCACGCCCTGGGATGCCCCGACATGCGCGTTGGGCGCGTCCGTCGTCACGCGCAGGCTCTGGCGTCCGGAGTGGATGACGTTCGCGTCGGTCGCATAGCCGCCTTCCCACTTGGCCCAGCTTTCCAGCCCCGCGCCTGCGTTCGATTCAAACCCGCCGTTCTTCAGCCGGTTCGCCGACGCCGGCACGTGGTTCATCTCCAGCCGGAATGACTTGGGCTCTCTCGCGCCTTCGCTTTGCACGGCCACGCTAACCTCGTATCGGCCGGGCTTCGTCGCGGCATTGGGCGCGAGCGTGACCCGAACATGCTCAATCGAATTGGGCGATACGCTTTCTTCCTGCGGCGCGCCGCTCGTTGTCCAGCCGGCGGACGCGTTCACTGCGATCTTGAATCTCTGCGGACGCGAAAGATGGTTCGCCAGTCGCACCACGATAGTCTGGCTGGCATCGGAGGTCACACCTTCCACTGCCGCTTCCGCTTCGAACGGAGCCACGACGGTGATGGCCTTCTGCGCTCGCAACGGCAGGGTTTCGCCATTTGTCAGTCCGGCAGTCGCCTCGCCTTGCAACAGGATCACGTCGCCGGGTTTTGCGGCGGCGGGAATGACGACCTCAAAAAGCGAGTCGCTGTTGGCCGTGATCTTCAGGGGATTTTCCGATCGCAGTGACGACTTCACGCCGCGCACGGTTTGTTTCGACGAGAGGACTTCCACCTTGACCTTGATCTCTTCTCCCGGCGTGGCGTTGTCTGGCGCCATCAGCTCCAAGCCCTCGATTCCCAGCTCGGCCGATGCGCACGCCATCAGATGCTCCCGTACTGCATCAAGATCGCGTTGTTCCCGGCGCGCGGGGTTCTCCAGATGCTTTTCCGCGATGGCTGCGGAAGCCGCTTGCGTTGCGCGCAGCGCAGCGGTCACTTTGCTGGCTGGCTCGCTGTCACCGGACAGCGTGGAGCGTACCGCCGCCATCTTCGGCGCGAGCAGGGCCATCTGCTCCGGTGTCAGCTTTTCATACCAGTCGTTAAAACGGCCATCCACCACGCGCTCCTTGTCGGGGACGTCGTTGGAGCGCACCGACACGTCCTTGAACCACGCGCTGCCGCGCCGGCCGTTGAGCCGCAGCGTGAGCTGGATGCTGCGCACCGGCCGCGTCGGCTCGATTGTCCACTCGACGTCCTGCCAGTCGCCCGAGCCCGGCTCCAGCGGGAACACGCGCGGGTCGCGCGTGGTGAACTGTTTGTCCACGTAGCACACCACCGCGTGCAGCGAGAAACTGTCGCCCTTCTTGCCCGTGACATCCTTCGTTCGGACCTTCGCGCGAATCGTGAAGGGCGCCGCCTTCTCCTGGAACAACATCACCCATTGCTGGGCCGTCGTGACTTGCCGGTCGCTGTCATTGCGCAACAGGAGCGCGCTGTCGTCGCGGAAGCACCGCTCCTCCGTCACGCGCCAGTCGCGCGGACGGGGAGGGCGGCCTTCGTCCGCCTTTCGCTGCACGTCGGCCACGTCGAATATCTTCGCGGCTTCCTTCAGATGATACGCGATGAAATCCGCCTTCTTCACCATGTGAATCACGGCTATGGATTGAGCCAGTAATTCCAGCGGCAGGGTAACCTCACCGCAGTTGGCTTCGTGTTTGTATTCGAGCGGCCGCTGCGCCACTTCATCAAACACAACCAGCTCGTTGCCTGAGTATTTGAGTGCGTTTATCGAGACCAGTAGTTCGCTTTGCACCGGCTTCATCGAATCGTTAAACACGGTGAAAAATGTGCTTCCCTGCTCGGTTGGACCGAACTGTTCCACGGGCAGCACCTGGCGAAACTGTTCCACGGGCCGTGCATGGACATTATGCCCGGTGACCATTGTCACCGGTTCCCATCCCGCGGCGGCGAGGGTCTTCACCAGCGGCAGGTATTTGCGGAACAGCAGCCGGTCCCTCTCGTAATACTCCGGGTGATCCCAGTACGTGCCGCCGGGGCCAAGACCGCTCGGCGGCCAGTCGAAAAAGCCGGGAAACACGCCATAGGCCAGGCAGTGTTTCATGAACAGCTCGATTTCCACGCCTGTCATCTTCGCGTAGTTGCCCTTGAGCAGCGTCATGAACGGTTTGTGATGGCAGATCGTTTTCACGAAACCGAAGTCGGCGCGCGAAATGTTCAGGCCCGTCTCGGCGCCCATCACGTCCAGATACGGCGCGCAGAACGGGTTTGTGCTCATCGCGCCGTTCATCATCGTGTACTTGCCCATCCCGTGGAGCTTCTCCGCCACCTGCCGCGCCCACGCCACCGACGAGAAGTAGTTGTAGAGATACGGCTTCTTCGCCACCGGGTCCCACGACGGCGGATACGCCGCGTGCCGGAAATGCTCGCGCCGGTAGTTGATGCCCGTGGTGAGGCCGTCGTAGTAGAAGCCGTCCAGCTCGCCGCGCTTGCGGAAGTCCTCGAAAAACTTGTCAATGCGGTCCAGCAGCCACCGCCCGTAGAACATCCCCGGCTCGAGGCAGAACTGCGCCAGCACGTCGCCATAAACCGTTCCCGGCTCGGCGGAGAGCTGCCCCTTCGCGTCATACAGGCCGCACTCGGCATACACGCCCTCACGCCCTGTGTTCTTTTTGAACGTCGCCTCCACCGCCGCGATGCGCCGCTCCAGCGACGGCGTCGGGTCCACCCCGCGCTTGTGGTCCGGCACATCGGCATACATCCCGGCGTGGGTGTAGTAGCTGAAACTCTTCACACCGATCATGTCGTCATACCCGACCGACCCTGCGCCCTCCTGGACGCCGATACCGAACTCGGTCGTGTTGTCGATCGTGTTGAGGGCGGTGAAGGCGATCCACATGCCTTCCTCCGTCAGGTGTTTCTTGAAAAAGTCCGGATGCCGTTTGTAGTACCTGTCGAGCGCGCCGCGCATGCCGAACTCCGACCAGAGCATGAACAAATCAAACTCGAACGTTGCCTGCGACGGCATGGCCGTTTCCTTGCACAGGGCCACGTCGTACGTGATGCCTAACGATTTTTGTCGCGCGTCGTAGGCGGTGCGGAAGATGCGCGGCTGGTCCAGCGGCACGGCGAGGCATAGTCCGCCGGCACCGGTGATCACCGAACAGAAGTTCTCGGTGTTGTAGCCCATCCGCAGGTCCGGCTTGTCCTTCCATTCCGGCAGGGCGGCGAATGCCCGGAGCGGTTTTACGTTCTCGTACAGCTTGCCCGGTTCAATCTTGCGTCCTTGGTCCAGACTGTCCCACCAAGTCCATCCCGTCGCGTCTATTGGCAGACCCACACGCACTAATAGCCCGCGATCCTTGCCGGTGGTGTCCTCGATCCGAAGATTGAACTTGAACGCGTTCCCGTCACTTTCGATCCGCAGCGCGGCCTTCAGCGCCAGCGGTTCCGAGCCGAGCGTCATGATGACGCCACCGTTGTCGGTGCGAGCCGACCCCAGCATCGGGAAGTAATCGCCGCCTCGCTCGACGTCGCAGACGCTTAACACCGGCGTTCCAGCTGGGAATGTCAATTGTGTGGAACGGAATATCTGGGCCATGGGCCAGCACGCGTGCGCAATCCGCGCCGATTTCCATGATCCATCGGCCGCGAATGCCAGCATATCACCGGACTGGGTCCGCACTTCCTGACCGGTGACGATGATCGCCACACCCAAAACCGCACACGCGGAAATGATTCGTGAGAGATTCCTGAAGCTCATGATTTGGAAAGCCTTTCGACTGCCAGCGGACCCGAACCGTATCACCCGGCCCGCCGAAAGCAACAGATTCCGCAGGGGGAGAATTTTTGAACCACGGAATGCACGGAGTGCATGAAAGGGGGCGGCAGGGGACGCCACGGCGGGAACACGGACGCGCACGGATGGAGGGATCAGGATGTAGTTGGGCCATTCTCCGCCAGGCGGGGCGCCAACGCAAGCCGCCCGTGCCCGTCCCGGTACGCCGGGACAGATCCAGGGGGGGGTGCTAGAGAAAAATGGACAAAATAATAGAGAAAATATTGACAACATGCCGGAGGTGTGCCACGGTAGGAGCCGAAGAACAACATCGCTTTATCGAACCCGACCCGACTCCAACCACTCCAATTCCACCATTCCCTTCACGGACCGGTGAAGGACGGGGACAGGGCCTGCTCCCGGGTGGCCGCCAATGACGCCAATGGGACCCAGACGATACACGGATGACGAAGAGGCGTTTCGCGCCAAGACGCCAGGATGCAAGGAGGCCTGGCGTGGACATTCTTCGACACCTCCGCCTCATCCCCTTTGGCGTGCCTGGTGGTTTCCGATTTTGCGAAACGAAGCCAAATCAAAAATGGTTCCAACTGTCAGGATGATAGATGGTTGCGACGAAATTCACGGTGTTTTGGAGCGACAAAACGAAGCCAAATGATAACCCATGCCTTGCCTTGTCGGGGACGCAGGGGCTTGGTCTCTCGTTTCATGATATCGGCGACCACGGGGACCGGCCAGCGCCGATCCAAGTGCCACACCATGGTTTTTGCGAAACGAACCCAAATCAAAGATGGTTCCAACTGTCAGGATGATAGGTGGGTGCAACGGAATTCACAGTGTTTTGGAATGACAAAACAAAGCCAAATGATAACCCATGCCTTGCCCTGTCGGGGACGCGGGTCCTTGGTTTCTCGCCCCATGATATCGGCGACCACGAAGGATCAGCCAACACTCATCCCGGGACCCAATCAAGGTTTTCGCAAAACGAAGCCAAATGTTGGGTGCCGACCCGCATCGCCCGAGGGTGCTGCTTGTATTCTGTTTAAAAAGCGGTAAAATGCACAGGGTAGTCTCAACGATTTCAAGGAAGACGACAACCAATGCCGAAGCATCACGCCAACGAGTGGGAACGCATCCAGCGGGCGGTGGAGAAATCGCTGATGGAGCCGTTCGGTGATGAACTGTGCGGGGATCTCGCCAGCGGTCATCAGTGGATTCCGGCCGCGGATGTGTATGAGACGCCGGAGCGATGGGTGGTGAAGTTGGAAGTGGCCGGCATCAACCGGGAGGATGTGGAGATTGTCCTGGAGGACCGGACGCTGGTTGTGAAAGGGTGCCGGCCGGACCCGTGCCGGACGGGGAAGTGCCGGTTCCGGCAGGTGGAGATTGACTACGGCCATTTTGAACGGCGGTTTGTGATCCCGCGCTCGGTGGACGCGAAGCGGGTGACGGCCAGTTACCGGAACGGTTTTTTGATGATCGAACTGCCGAAGTCCGAGAAGGAAGGTCGCGGGACGGTGACCGTGGTGATCGAGCCGTCGGAATCGTAAGCGCGGGCGCGACCGAGCATCATGAGCGACAAACCCGAACAGGTTGTTCCCCCGTTGTCCACGCCGCTGACGCTGCCGGCGCAGTTGCCGGTGCTGCCGTTGAGCGACCTCGTGGTTTTCCCGCACATGGTGGCGTCGCTGGTGATCTCGAACGCCTCGAGCATCGGGCTGGTGGACGATGTGGTGGCCGGGTCGCGGCTGCTGGCGCTGGTGCTGCAGCGGGACGCGCACGTGGAGAATCCCCGCAAGGAGGATCTGCACGAGTTCGGCTGCGCGGGGCGCGTGCTGCGGATGTTGAAATTTCCCGACGACAGCGTGCGCGTGCTGGTGCAGGGCGTGCAGCGCGTGCGCCTCGTGAAGGTGACACGCCAGGAACCGTACATCCTCGCGCGCATCGCGCCGTTGAAGGAGCTGGCGGACGCCTCCATCGAGGTGAGCGCGCTGGCGAGCAACGCGGGCAAGCAGTTCCAGAAGGTCATCAGCCTCTCGCCGGCGATGCCCGACGAGCTGAAGGTGGCGGCGCTCAACACGCAGGACCCCGGGCGGCTCGCGGACCTGATCGCGTCGAATCTGAACATCGCGCTGGAGGAGCGGCAGCGGCTGCTGGAGATGAGCAGTGTCAAGTCGCGGCTGGAGCGGCTGACGGATTTGATCAACCACGAACTGGAGGTGCTCGAACTCGGCAGCGAGATCCAGAACAAGGTGGCCACGACGATGTCGAAGGGCCAGCGCGAATATTTCCTGCGCGAGCAGCTCAAGCAGATCCAGAAGGAGTTGGGCGAGGAAGGGGAACACGGCCCGGAGATCCGGGAGCTTCGCGAGAAGATCGACAAGGCCGGCCTGCCGGAGGAGGCCCGGAAGGTGGCGCTGCGCGAACTGGAACGGCTCACGGCCATCCCGAGCGCGTCGGCCGAATACAACGTCGTGCTCAGTTATCTCGACTGGCTCGTGACGCTGCCGTGGTCCAGGCACACGGAGGACAATCTCGACATCGCCCGCGCGCGGCGCGTGCTCGACGAGGATCATTTTGATTTGAGGCGCGTCAAGGAGCGCATCCTGGAATATCTCAGCGTGCGCCGGCTGAAGAAGGACATGAAGGGGCCGATCCTGTGCTTCGCCGGGCCGCCCGGCGTCGGCAAGACCTCGCTCGGCATGAGCATCGCGCGCGCGCTGGGCCGGAAATTCGTCCGCCTCTCGCTCGGCGGCGTCCGCGACGAGGCGGAGATCCGCGGCCATCGCCGCACGTACATCGGCGCACTGCCGGGCCGCATCCTCCAGGGCATCCGCAAGGCGGAGAGTTCCAACCCCGTGTTCATGCTCGATGAGATCGACAAGGTGGGCGCGGATTTTCGAGGCGACCCGAGCGCGGCGTTGCTCGAGGTGCTCGACCCGCAGCAGAATCACACGTTCTCCGACCACTACCTCGAGGTGCCGTTCGATCTGTCGCAGGTGATGTTCATCACCACCGCCAACATGCTCGAGACGATCGTGCCGGCGTTGCGCGACCGGATGGAGGTGCTGGAGTTGTCCGGCTACACGCAGGAGGAGAAGCTGCAGATCGCCACGCGCTACGTCGTGCCGCGCCAGCTCCGGGAGCACGGTTTGAAAAACGACCAGCTCCGTTTCGACCGCGACATGCTGCGCGCGCTCGTCACCGGCTACACGCGCGAGGCGGGCGTGCGCAACCTGGAACGCGAGATCGCCTCGGTCTGCCGCAAGGTGGCGCGGCGCATCGTCGAGGGCCGCGTGAAAACCTGGCGCGTCACGAAAACGGACCTGCCGAAGCTGCTCGGCCCGGTGCGGTTCCAGGCCGAGGTGGCCGAGCGCCGGGGCGAGCCGGGCGTGGTCACGGCCCTCGCGTGGACGTCCGCGGGCGGTGACATCCTGTTCATTGAGGCGACGCGCATGGCCGGCCGCGGCGGCCTGCTGCTGACCGGATCGCTCGGCGACGTGATGAAGGAATCGGGGACGGCCGCGCTCAGCTTTGTGCGCTCGCATTGCCGCGAACTCGGCATCGATAGCGAGGAGTTTGGCAAGACCGACATCCACATCCACGTCCCTTCCGGCGCGATCCCGAAGGACGGTCCGTCGGCGGGCGTGGCGATGACGCTGGCGCTCGCGTCGCTGATGAGCCATCGCATCGTGCGGCCCGACGTGGCGATGACCGGGGAGATCACGCTGCGCGGCAAGGTGCTCGCGGTCGGCGGCGTGAAGGAGAAAACCCTCGCCGCGGCGCGCGCGGGCATCCGCATCCTGATCCTGCCGTCGCGGAACCGCAAGGACCTGGCGGACGTGCCTCCCGAGATCCGCCGCAGCCTGAAATTCGTCTTCGTGGACCACGTGGGCGAGGCGATGGACGTGGCCATGCCGAAGTCCGCGGCGCCCCTCCGCCGGGCGTAGGATTCCTTTCGCGAACCAAACGTTTTTTTGCCTTTTTGGGGTTGACGGTGGAGGGAAGTGGAGTAGAATCCCATCAAGTGGTTTGCAGAGGAGTTGATGCCCAAATGGCAGCGCGACCGTCCAACATTTTGAGCGGCGAACACCGGCACACGCTCGACGAGAAAAATCGTCTGATCGTGCCGCTCTCGTTGCGCGCCAAAGGCTCGAAGGAGATGGTCGTTGTCCAGCATCCCGATGCCTATCTCGCCGTGTTCACGCCCCAGCAGTTCGACAAGCTGCACCAGTCGCTGGTGGAAAAGAACACGGAGCCGGCGGAGCGCCGGCGTTTCGTTTTCATGATGAACCACGTCGCCCGTCCGGCGGCGGTGGACGCGCAGGGCCGCATGAGTCTTTCCCAGGTCGAGATTGACCACATGGGCGCCGGGCGCGAGGTGGTGTTCACCCGCGGCAGTGAATCCTCCCTGTTTGAAATCTGGAACCCGGTGCGCCACGGCGCGGCGGTCCAGGATCAGCGCGAGCAGTTCCGTCAGACGCTGATCAAGGGAGGCGTCTAGGCCCGGAGGCGACGCCATGAATTTTCAACCGCAAACCACACCCAGCCAGGAGGTGCCCAATGCATAGCATGAGTCTGGTGCGTTTTCTGAAGGCAAACCACAGCGTCCGACTGATGCGGGAGAACGACCGGCAGTTCCTGCTGCCGCGCGGTCCCGTGTTCCCGCAGTTCGGCGGCGCGGCCCGTGCCGCGAAGGAGTTGCGGGCGCCGGCCGGGGGTGCGCGGTTGCGGCGGGTGGCCCGCGTGCCGGACCTCCTCGCGGAGGACCGGCTCGGGGACGAGTC
>CAZAAF010000176.1:0-2846 GCA_964482575.1 uncultured Verrucomicrobiota bacterium
GGACGCCGAACGGATTCGGATGGAAGTCGTGTCGCAGAACATTGCGAACGCGAACACCACACGAGGTCCCAATGGTCTGCCCTACCAACGGCAGCAAGTGGTTTTCGAAACCATCATGCAACAAAATATGGTCAATTCCGGGCTGACATCAGGCTTGCCGCAGCCCATCAAGGTGGCGCGAGTGCAGGCGGACTCCCGCCCCCCGCGCAGCACCTATTCCCCGGGACATCCCGACGCTGACGCCAACGGAATGGTGAAAATGCCCAATGTCAACGTTCATGAGGAAATGGCGGACTTGATCACCGCGTCGCGGACCTACGAGGCCAACCTGGCGGTCATCAAGAATGCGCGCCAAATGGCGCTGCAAACGCTGTCAATTTCGAGGCACGGATGAACGCCATTGGAGCTATTAACAGCTATTTGGCGAGTGGATTGCCTCAGGGGATCCAGTCGACGGGGACGCACGCGGGGGCTCCGAAGATTTCCGGCGCGGATGTCCTGGAGCTGTCCTCCGCTGCGCAAGGACTGCAGACGTCGCCGGCCGCGGCGTCCAAGGGTTCGTTCTCCGATGTGTTGAGCAACATGGTGCGCGAGGTGAACACCAAGCAGCAGGTGGCCAACCAATCCGTCAACTCCATGCTCAGCGGTCAGAACGTGCCGCTTCACCAGACCATGATCTCGATGGAGGAGGCGCAGGTGTCGTTCCAGCTTATGGTCGAAGTTCGTAATAAGTTGTTGGAGTCGTATCAAGAAATCATGCGAATGCAGATTTGAACGGTGTTAGCCAACACGGATGAATCAGAAACTTGTCCAATTGCTTAAGCACCTCGGCGAGGGGTGGAAACTGCTCGGGATCAACCAGCGTATCAGCGTGGTCCTGGCCGCGGGGGTCTTGGTGGTCGGCCTGATCTTCCTGGCGGTGTGGTCCGGCAAGACGGACTACGCCTTGCTTTACGGCAAGCTGGATGACGCCGAGGCCGCGAAGGTGATTTCCTATCTGGATGGGGCCAAGGTTCCTTATCAGACCAGCCACGGCTCGATTTATGTATCGACCGACAAGGTGCATGTCACCCGCATGCAACTCGCCTCCCGCGGCATTCCGCAAAACGGAGGCGTCGGGTTCGAGATTTTTGACAAGCCAAACTTCGGCATTTCCGACTTTGTTCAGCGCGCCAATTACCTGCGGGCTGTGCAAGGCGAACTCGCCCGCACCATCGGCCAGTTGGAACAGGTCGAGACGGCGCGGGTCATGATTGTCATGCCGGAAAACCGGCTGCTGACGGACAATCAAAAACCGCCGACCGCTTCCGTGTTCGTCAAACTCAGGAGCCTGGACGCCTTGGCGCCCGCGGCCGTCAATTCCATTCGGTTTCTCGTGGCCAACTCGGTGGAAGGATTGAAACCGAACCACGTCAGCGTGGTGGATCATCGCGGCAATGTTTTGTCCGCGGACACCGATACCGATTCGCAACAGGGCATCGCGTCGGCGCATATCGAGATACGTCGCAACTTGGAGCTCTATCTGGCCAAGAAGGCAGAAACCATGCTGGAGCGCGTGCTGGGGCCTGGCCAGGCGGTCGTGCGCGTGGCCGCGGAAGTCAACCTCGATACCACCACGCGCACGGAAGAGAAATTCGACCCGGATGGCTCGGTGCCCCGGGTGACGACACAAACGGATGAAACCACGGACGTGACCAACGGCGGTGCCGCTGGTGGTGTGCCCGGCATCTCCACGAATGGAACGACGGAGACCAACTCGGTTTCCTCGGCTTCCGCCTCCCTCAGCAAGAATACCACCAAGAAGAAGATGACCGATACGCAGTACGAAATCAACAAGACGGTCAATAATGTTGTCCAGAATGCCGGGGGCCTCGTGCGGGTCACCGCCGCCGTTTTCGTTGCCGCCAAGATGGAAGGCGCCGGCGCCGAGCGTAAAGCCACGCCCCGTTCCAAGGAGGAACTGGAGAAACTGCGGCGCATTGTTCAGAGCGCGCTCGGGTTGAGTGCCAATGGCGATGGGGCGATGAAGGGCGATATCACTCTCGAGGAAATGCCGTTCAACGACCAGTTGGGCCTCGAACTGACCCAACAACTGGATTCCCAACAGAAGATGGAGTTTTGGTGGGAGAACGGCAAGAGCCTGCTCTGGGTGGGGTTGGGCCTCGTCGCTTTGCTGCTCTTCTGGCGTGGATTCAGTCGGACACCGGTAGAGAACATCCCCATGGGCGTTCCCTTGGGCCGTCTGGGTTTGAACGGGAAGAACGGCGGTTCCAATGGGAATGGCAACGGCGCTCACGGCTCGCCGGTGGATTGGCCCGTTCCAGCCGAGGCCCCGGTCGTTAGCATCGAAGCCATCAACCAACTGGTGCGGGAAAATCCGCACAATCTGACCCAATCCGTGCGGAGTTGGCTGAGCCGCAACACTCAAAACCCCAGATAAACACCATGGACGCTGCCAAATCTTCTGACGCGGCCGTGCCAATCAGTGCCGCCAACATGACGCCGCACCAAAAGTTGGCGGCCCTGTTGATCATGATGGGACCGGAAAACGCGGCCAAGATCCTGCGGGACTTCGACGAGCAGGAGGTTGAGACCCTCGCCACGCAAATGGTCAAACTCCCCATGATCAGCCAGGAGTTGCAGCAGGAGATTCTGCGCGAGTTTTCCGGAGTGGCCCTTCATGCCGCCACGGCGCTACGCGGTGGAATGGATTACGTCCACAACGTGCTTGAGAAGTCCATCGGCATGTTCAAGGCCTCGGACATCATGAACCGCGTGTCGTCCTCGCCGGCCAACACGGTCTCCGTGATGCAACAGATCATCGACATGGACGCGCGCCAGGTGTT
>CAZAAF010000176.1:2856-8585 GCA_964482575.1 uncultured Verrucomicrobiota bacterium
AGACGATCGCCTTGATCATCAGTTACCTCAGCCCGGACAAGGCTTCCGAGGTTCTGTTTCAGATGCGCCAGGATGTGCGCGAGCAGATCATTGAACGGCTGGCCAACATCGCGCCGATGCCCATCGAGGTGGTCGAGCGCCTGGCCACGCTGTTGACGGAAAAGGTGGGGGGCAAGCCGACTCGCGCCCTGAACCAGACCGGAGGCTTGCGTTCCGCCGCGGCGCTGCTCAACGCCATGGACAAGAATCTCAGCAAATCCATCCTTGTGGCGTTGGAAGAACGCAAGCCGGAACTGAGCCAGGCCATCAAGCGGAAGATGTTCACCTTCGACGATCTGGCTGGGCTCGATTCTGCCACCATCCAGCGCATCATGCGCGAGGTGGATATGCGCCAACTGGCAGTCGCACTCAAGACTGCCAGTGACGCCGTCCGCAAAACGCTCATGGGCGGCATCTCCAAACGTGCCGCCGAGGCGGTCACGGAGGAAATCAATTTCATGGGACCGGTCAAGCTGCGCGACATCGAGGGCGCCCAGAACGCCATCATTGATATCGTGCGCCGGCTCGAGGCGGAGGGTCAGGTGGAGTTGGGTGAATCCCGCGAGGACAAACGTGAACTCATGGCGCGATAAAATCCTTTTTCAGCGGCCGTTGCACGGACCTCGTCCTTGGAGACGGAAACGCGGGTTCGTGAACGCGAACACGCCGCCTATGTGCGCGGCCGCCAGGAGGGCGAACGGGCCCTGAGCGAACAGTTGGTCCAACAGCGCACGGAACTCAACCGGCTCCAACAGGGCGTGCTGGCGTCGCTCGAACGGGCGATCCCGCAGGTGGTTCACGACGGTGAAAACGTCATGGTGGATCTCGCGCTGGAAGCAGCGCACAAGATCGTGTGTGACCTTCCGGTGTCCTCCGAGATGATTGGGTCGGCTGTGCGTGAGGCGTTGGCCCAGGTCGAGGAAGCCACGGAGTTCTGCATCGATCTTCATCCCGAGGATCTGGCGCTGCTGGAGAAGCATCGCTCCCCGATGCTTGACTCACAGGGGAACACGCAACGCATGAGTTTTCGAGGTTCCTCGCAAGTCAGCCGCGGCGGATGCATCGTGCACACCTGTTTTGGTGTTATTGACGGACGGCGCGAAACAAAAATCGAGAACCTGAGGAAAGCCCTGTTGTCATGACATCCCCGGGTATTCCAGCCCAATTTCGCAGTTCCCGCCTGAGCCATCTGGTCAACCGGACCCGGCAAACGTGTGTGTTGGAGACCCGGGGGCGTGTGGAACAGTTGATTGGATTGGTCATCGAGTCCCAGGGGCCGCACGCCGCCTTGGGCGAACTGTGCCGCATTGAATCGCTGCGCAACGACGGCTCCACGCTGGCCGAGGTGGTCGGGTTTCGCAACCACAACCTGTTGCTCATGCCGTTGGGTGAGGTGCATGGCATTCATCCCGGCAGCGAAGTGATTGCCACGGGCGCGCCTTTGCGGGTGCCGGTCGGCACGGCGTTGGTGGGACGTGTGATTGATGGTCTGGGCCAGCCCATGGACGGGTTGGGTGAAATCAAGGCCGATGATTACGTCAGCAGCAATCTGGCGCCGCCACACCCGCTCAAACGGCAGCGGATTTCGCGGCCGTTCGAGACGGGCGTCAAGGCGATTGACACTTTCATCCCGTGCGGGCGCGGCCAGCGCCTGGGCATCTTCGCCGGCAGTGGGGTGGGAAAGTCCACCCTGCTCGGTATGATTGCCCGCAAGGGAGAGGCGGATGTCAATGTGATTGCCCTGATTGGCGAACGAGGCCGCGAAGTGCGTGAGTTTCTTGAGAAGGACCTGGACGAGGAGGGGCGTCGCAAGTCCGTCGTGGTAGTGGCCACGTCGAATCAACCCGCACCGGCGCGCCTCAAGGGCGCGTTTCTGGCGATGGCGATCGCCGAACACTTCCGCGATACGGGAAAGAACGTGATGTTGATGATGGATTCCGTGACCCGGTTTGCCATGGCCCAGCGCGAGATCGGCCTGGCTGTCGGCGAACCGCCCACCACGCGTGGCTACACCCCATCGGTTTTCTCCCTGTTGCCGCAGTTGCTGGAACGTGCCGACATGGGCGAGTCCGGATCCATCACTGGTTTTTTCACCGTGCTTGTGGAGGCGGACGACATGAACGACCCGATCAGCGACTCGGTGCGATCGATCCTTGATGGTCACTTGGTGCTGAGCCGCGAATTGGCGACGCGGAACCACTATCCGGCAATTGAAGTGATGGAAAGCGTCAGCCGGCTGACACGCGATTTGTTGACCCCGCCGCAACTCGAGCTTGCGTCGTGCGCCCGCGAGAACATGGCCATTTACAGGAAGAACCAGGATCTCATCAACATCGGCGCTTACGCGGCAGGCAGCAACCCGACCATTGACGAAGCCATCCGTCTTCACGAGCCATTGCAACAGTTCTTGCGGCAGCCCGTGGATCAGGGCGTGACTGCACTCAAGAGTTGGTCCCTTCTGGCAGGAATCATGGCCCCGTCCGCGGCCCTGCTTCAGGGATCGCCAGAAACAGTGAAACCCGTGGCAAATGGAGGAACACTATGAAACGGTTCCGGTTTACACTCGAAGCCCTGCTCCGGTTGCGTCAACGACACGAGAAACAGGCTCTCCAGCAGTATGGCCAGGCCATGATTGCGCAACGCGAGGCGGCCCGCCGGCTGGCGGACGCGGAGGCGGATTGCGAATCCAACTGGGTGGTGTTTCGCGAACAGATCATGGATGGCGCGCCGGCGGCTTACGTGGCGCAACTGCAGGGCTATTGCCACTGGCTCGAGGAATGCAAACGGGTCAATGCGCGGGCTCTCGAACAGGCGGACCAGGTTTGCAGACAGCGATGGTCCAAACTCCTTCTGGCGCGCCGGGCGCGTGAAGTTGTGGACAAGTTGCTGGTCCAGCAACGGGACCGTTACGAACGGGAGTTGATGCGCGAGGAGCAGAAGCAAATTGACGAGATGGGCAACCGGCGTCTGCTGGCTTCGGCACTGCAGGGCATGAACGAGGAATTGCTGAGGAACTGATATGATTCAAATCCTTCAATCCAAATGGCTCGCCATGGTCATGGGGATTTTGTTGTACATGATCACCACGGTGACGGTGTGGATGTTGAAAGACATGCCGGTGCCTGGTCTCTCGTCCTCGTCGCCGCCACCGTCCCCGGTGGTCGTGCAGGCGGCCAGTGTTTGGGATGCGCACAACCCGGAACTGGACCAGTTGGTGGTGGAACTGCGCTCCGCCAAGGCGGCGGTCGAAAAGCGGGACAAGGAGTTGACCGAGATGGCTACCCGGCTGCAACTGGAGCAAAAGGAGGTCGAAGAGGTCATGCAGGGCGTGCGCAAGATGCAGAAGGAGTTTGAACAGGAGATTGTGCGCGTTCAGGAAGAGGAGGCCTCCAATCTCAAGAAACTGGCCAAGGTGTATTCCTCCATGGAAGTCGAAGGTGCTGCCAACATCCTGAAGGAACTGAGCGACGAACAAATAGTAAAAATCATGGTCTTCATGAAGGAAGCGGAAACGGCTTCCATCTTCGAATCCCTGGCCAAACGAGGCAAAGACGAGGCCCGGCGCGTGGCATTGATTTCCGAACGCCTTCGTGCCGCGGTCCACCGCAAAGGCAGCGACAAACCCAAGTCCTGATGACGCCGTCAATCTTCACGACAGCCAGCACGGCTGAACCTGCGTGTCTGCCGTCGCCGTCACGAGCCGTTGCCGTTTCAGGGGATGCTGCGGGTGATTCGCGGTTTGTAGATGTCATCAGTTCCCTCCTGGTCAAGAACCAGCCGCCGGCCAGTCCATCGCCAGCCATGGTCGCAGGTGCTGCGCCTGGTTCTGTCGACGGTCAGTCGGTTTTGTCCTCTTCGCTTGTTTCTGGAAACACGGCATTGGGGATACCTGCGGGCGGAGCCCTCAAGACAACCGCGCTCTTGCAAGAGAGTGGGCGGCAAATACCATCGAGTACGCTGATCTCGTTTTTGTCCGTCAGGCCGTTGGCTGCCCTCATGGCCGTCAATCCGTCGGCTGGAATGGGACAGCCGCTTTCAAGCGAAGGTGCGACATCGATTCTGACTGATGTGCAGATACAGGACGAAGGAACGGATGGAGAGGCCGAAGCAACTCCAGTGCCTGCAGGGACCCGTGACAAGGACACGCAGCCGGGCGCTCTGATGACGGTCCTGTCGGTCGGATCGCTGGCCGCCCTCATGACTGCGAATCAACCGACTGGAAGCCGTCTGCCATCCCAAGGCGAAAGCGCGGCATCGGTGCCATCGCAGGAGCCGGAGCAAGGAACGACAGGAGAATCCGCTGAAACGGTTGTGTCGGCTACGGACAGCGGCAAGAAATCCAACACGCACTCTCAGACTCCTCGTGTTGGCACAACGGTGCTTATGGCCGGGAGCGGCCAGGCGATGCAGACGGACACATTTTCTTCACCTGCATCAACTGGATCGTTGGTCGCCGTTGTTGCCGGTACCCCACTGATGGGAGGCGACAAGCCACAGCGGGTTGCAGAGTCCACGTCGATTCTGACCGGGGTTGAAGCGCCGGGTAGTGGTTCCGATGAAGAACCTGCGCAGTCTGTTGTACAAGGACAGCATGGCCATGCTCCGCGCCGGATTGGCAGACATCACGAGTGGGTTGAAACGAAAATTTCGGAGAATGCTGATTCGCAATCCATGGACGATGCTGCCGATGCCGACGCAGGACTGACAGATTTGGGGGCGGCCGGAACTCTGGTTGTTCAGAATGTTGCATCAACTCTGGGTGGTCTTCAGATGACTGTCGCGGCCGGGAATGTACCGGTAAATAGCGGACAGATTATTTCTGACCGGAACAACTCCCAGTCATCAGCAGGCGATTCAAATAACGTCCAACCCCTCGTGGCTGGCATTGCAGCCCCGGATGTTGCACAGTCAAAACCCGTTGCTTCGTCGTGGGTTGCGCAACCGAAAGTCCCTCTGTCAAGCACGGACAACGCGCTGAATTACAGCGTTGTTGATGGCGAAAAAAAACCGGATGCGACATCTGCGAATCGTTTCCTTGGAACTCACGGGACTGCTTCGAGGGATGTTGCGTCAGACCAGAAACAAGTTCCTCTCGATGGATTTTTCACCTCTACACAGCCCGAAGCACCTCGGTTGACTGACGGAGAGAGCGTTCATTCCAACACACTCTCATTGAAAGACACGCCATATCCCGAGGAGAGTGCGGACCAGAAGGCATTACAGCCGGGTTTTCCGCGGGTCAGTGAACAGACGCAACCTGTGGACCCCATTGAGTTGCGGCCGCGGTCTGAATCATCTGGAAATGATGTAACGGTGGCATCGCAGGATTCATTACCTTCTGTAAACAGAAGGGATGCGCGGATCAAGGGCGTTGTCGTCGTTGAACCCCTGAAATCACCGGAAGGTGCCGGTGCACAGATGGCGCGGTCTGGCACGGAAGATGCAGTCATTGAAGGCGCAATGAAGACGCCGAACGAACTGCACACAATTGCCGGTTTCGATGAGAACTTCTTGCCGGGCAACGGGGAGTCAACGGTTGTTGGGCGGAGTGAGAGGGAATCATTCGGAATCCGAATAGGCGAGAAACTCGACCGTTCGGATCTCAATCCCATGTTTATGGCGCACGAGGCGGGATCCAATCGCATTCAGAAGCTCCAGACGGCCTCCGATACGTTCGAAAGCACGGTATC
>CAZAAF010000177.1:0-3132 GCA_964482575.1 uncultured Verrucomicrobiota bacterium
GCCCAGTGCGACGCCCAGATTCTAGTGGGCCTTGGAGTCTTTCGGGTTGCAACGGATGGCTTCGCGATACTCCTTTTCGGCCTCCTCCGCGCGTCCCTGCTTGTCGAGCGCCACGCCGAGGTTGTAATGGGCGTGGGCGAGATCCGCGTTGCAGCGGATGGCTTCGCGATACTCCTTTTCGGCCTCCTCCGCGCGCGCCTGTTTGTCGAGCACCACGCCCAGGTTGTAGTGGGCCCGGGCATGGTCGGGGCTGTGCTGGATGGCTTCGCGGTATTCCTTTTCCGCGTCCTCCAGGCGTCCCTGCTTGTCCAGGATCACGCCGAGATTGTAATGGGCGACCACTTTGTTCGGATTGTGGCTTTTGAAGAGGCTGCTCATAAATGTGGAAGAATTCTCGCCTTTCTTTTGGATAAATCAACTTCTTTCACCCGGCTGTCTTGATTTGTCTCCAACGTCCATTACTCGGGTCCGGATCCCATATCCGCGCAGGACTTGAGCGCCTCATACTGATCCAACAACTCCTGGTATTTCTCCCGTGTCAGGTGGGGATCCGTCAATTCCATCCGGATTTCGGTCAGCCGGTTGACGATGAGGGACCGGTCGATCTTCTGATTGGTTTTTTCGAACGGGAAGATTTCCTTGAGAACCTCCAGGAGTTCCTGGGACCGGGGTTTCTCGCTGGAGGGGCGCCCGCTGGATGGCGGGGCGGCGGATTCGATTGCGGCCTCCGCCCGGAGGGCCTCCGTGGATTCCTGTGACCTGGGTGCTTTGCTGGATTCCCGCCCGACTTGCGGAGGTTCGATCGACTCGACCGCCGTGTTTCCCTGGGATGTTCCTCCGTATTCCTGCGATTGCGGTTTTCCGTTGGATGAACGTTCGGACAACGGCGCCCGGGGCGGTTCGACGGCCACGGCCTCTTTGGATATTTCCAGTCGTTCCCGGGACCGGAGTGTTTCACCGGACGGCCGGTCTTCGTTTTGCAGGTCGGATTCCTCGACGGTCCCGGGTTCCCTGGAGACCGTCAGAAGTTCCCGCGCCTGTGTTTCCTGGACGGGTTGACGCACCCGGGATGACGACTCGGTGGATTCGATCGCCACGGATTCCCTGAGGGTTTCCTGCGGTTCTTCCGACCGGGGCGTTCCACCGGATGCGGGGGCAGACGGCGGCGATTCCCCGGGTTCGACGGCGGCATCCTCCCGGGGAGATTCCTCGCGTTCCTGCGAACGGGGATCGGCGCTGGAACCGCGTTCCCCTGGCGGGGGTTCGGGTGTCTCGACGGCCACAGGCTCTTTGGGGGCTGCCTGACGCTCTTGCGCCTGGGTTTCCCCGGAGGGTTGGCGCTCCGACGAAAGCGCCCTGCCGGATTCAACCGCAACGTCCGTTTTGAATGTCTCCTCGAATTCCGAGGATCGGGGCGTTCCTTGGATTTGGTTTTCGGGAGTTTGCGGCTCCACCACCTCGACAACGGCGTTTTCCTTGAGAAGTTCGTCGCGATCCGACGACTGCAACCTCCCGTGAGATTGGCGTTCCAGCGGTGGCAGATCGGCGGGGTCCACCGTCGCGCCATCCCGGGGGAGGTCGGAAGGGTCACGCGTTGCCGATTCCGCACCGCACGGTCTTGCCTGCAGCGGCAGTTCGGAGCCTTCGAGGGGCCCGGCATCCTTGAACGTCTCCGGACGCTCCGGGGCCCGCCGGTCCTCGACGGTCGTTTGTTCGCGACACGATGCCTCGACGGGCTCGATGGAAACGTGGGCTTTGAGGTCGTCCAGCAGGTCCCGGGCTTGTGACGCCTCGTTCAAGACTGGCGCGACATGGGGTTCGGACGGTTCGACCGCGGTGTCTTCCTTGAGCGTCTCTTTCCGTTCCTGTGCCCTGGGTTGCTCGCCGGAGGCCGGTTCGAGACGCGGCAGCCCGGCGGGCTCAACGGAAACAGATTCTCTGGGGATCTCCCGCCGGTCTTGCGCCTGCGGGGTGTCGTCGGAAATCCACCCGGCGCGCACTTTGGCGGATTCCACGGCGACGCCGTCTTTCAGCGTCTCTTCGCGCTCCTGCGCTTGCGGGCTCCCGGCACAGGCCGGGTCGGGTTCTGGGGGTTCAACGGACTCGATGAGAACGCGAGCCTTGAGAGTCTCCTGCCGGTCCTGGGCTTGCGGTGCCTCACCGGAACTCCAGTCGGCGTGCGGCTGGACCGGTTCCACCACCGTGTCGTCCCTGGGCGTTTCCCCGCGCTCCTGCGCCTGCGGACTTCCGGCGGACGGTGGCTCACAAGGTCGCGATTCGGCCGGCTCGATGGATCCAGGACCCTGAATGGTCTCCTGCCGGTCTGGAGCCTGGGGCATTCCGCCGGATGACGATGCCACGCACGGCTCGACCGATTCCACCACCACGTTGTCCCTGGGAGTTGTCTCGCACTCCTGGGACTGCGGCACTTCACCGGAAGTCTCCTCGACACGCCCTTCGATGGATTCGATGGCGATGCCTTCCCTGGGGGCTTCTTCGCGTTCCTGGGCCTGCAGGCCATCGCCGGAAGTCGGTTCGAGCGATTGCGGTTGAACCGGCTCGATGGAAACGGCCTCTTTGAGAATCTCCTGCCGGTCCTGGGCTTGCGGCGTCTCGTCAGAAGCCCCTTCCGCACGCGGTTCAACCGGTTCCGGTGCCACGTCGGCTCTGGGCGTCTCTTCACCCTCCTGGGCCTGGAGCGCCTCGTGGGAGGGACGTTCATCACACGGCGGTTTCGCGGCTTCGATGACCGCGCTTGTTTGTGGAACGATGCCGCTCTCCTGCGCCAGCGTCCGTACACCGGAGGGTCGCTCCACGCGTTGCGGCCGGCCGGGCCCGACATCCACCCTCGCGGAGGGGACCTCGTGGCGATCCTCGACCGGTTGTTCCGGGATGATGTTTGCATGCGTTTCCAGATGGGGAGACGGCGGACTATCCACCGGGGGCGACTGAGGTTGAGGGACGGGCTCCTCCGGCGGCGATAAGGCTTTTTCCTTCTCGCGCTGCCGCTGCTCGGCGAGCATTTGCGCCATGGTCTTGATCGGGGCGCTTTTTTCCCGTGGCCGGAACAGGCGGAAACTCGCGATGCGTTCGAGCCAGCTTGTTGCGGGCTCAACGGGCGGGCGGGCCGGC
>CAZAAF010000177.1:3142-8560 GCA_964482575.1 uncultured Verrucomicrobiota bacterium
TCGCGCTATGCGCTGGCCGGCGTGACCGGCGGCAGCCCGGCGGCGGGGATGTTCTCAGGTGAAGGCGGCGTGACCGGCAGCGAGGTCTCTTTTCCTGCCGCGCGGCGCCGGCCTTCCTCGGCGAGCATTTGCGCCATCGTCTTGAACGGGGCGCTCTCGTTTTGCGTTGGGGACCGCCGCTTCGGCCAATTCATATTTCGGCCTTCCAGCCGGAGAGAAGTTTTCGCATGTTTTGGGCGTTTGGCAAGCCCTTGTCCTCAACCTTTGGAATTGGGCGCTACGGCTTCAGAATGTCGATGCGGGTTTTGGATGCGGAGGATTACGCGGCCGGGGCCTGTAGGGGCCCCTTCCTTGGTTCTGGCAACAATGCTTGCGCGCTTCGGATGCGTGCAAAAGTGTCCGCTGTTGAACGAAAGAACGTACTGGTGGGATCGGGGATTGTCCACCAGGCACAAGGCATGGGAGCCAATCCAACCCCCGTGGCCTTGCAAACGGCTGGATCCGACAGGCCCCGACGGGGAGCCGGGCCGGTTGTGTTGCCCGATGCCATGGGTTCTCCTTGCAAGATTGCAGCCTTCCCTGGATCGAAGCCGATGGTATATCTGTAGACAAATTTTTCCCGAACTTAAGCCTGGCCCGAACGATTTCCGTAGTCCGCCACCCGGGGCGTTGCCGTCCGATCGAGCTTGACCCGGCCGATGGGGCGTTTCATGCTTGGCGGCCACGAACCATGATCGCCGTCTGCCCCAAGTGCGACGCGCAATTGTTCAGCCTCCGCTTCAAGGAGGTGGAGGTGGATTTTTGCGAACGCTGCCGCGGCCTGTGGCTCGACGCGGGCGAACTGGAGGCGTTGATGCAGCAAACCGGCGCTGCCGCCAATGACCCGCTGCTGGCCTTTCAGAATCAGCCCGGCGTCAAACCGCGGGGCCGCAAGAACCTTTGTCCGCGGTGTGATCGCACGTTGCGTGAAATCACAGTGCCGCGTCCGGGCGCGGCGGCGCTGCGGTTGGACCGATGCCCGCGCGGGCACGGTCTGTGGTTCGACGCGGACGAGTTGCAGCAGTTGCTGGCGTTGTTCCCGCCGGCGGCCGGGGCGACGCACACCATCGCTTTTTTGAACGAAATCCTGAAACCTGTACAAGCAACCTGAACCCGGAGGAATGACTATGGCACTTGGCATCGGCATGCTCATCTTGATCGTCCTGATCGTTGTGGCGGTCGTGATCATCGGCTGGCTAATCGGGACCTACAACGGCCTCGTCCAGCTTCGCAACCAGCTCGACAACGCATGGGCGCAGATTGACGTGCAGTTGAAACGCCGCTACGACCTGATCCCCAATCTCGTCGAGACGGTCAAGGGGTACGCCAAGCACGAGCGCGAGACGTTCGAGCGCGTCACGCAGGCGCGCAACATGGCCGTCAGCGCCAAGAGCGTGGGCGAGCGCGCCGAGGCGGAGAACGTGCTCTCGGGCGCGTTGAAGTCGCTCTTCGCCGTTGCGGAAGCCTACCCGGAGCTGAAGGCCAACCAGAACTTCCTCGGGTTGCAGGAGGAGCTGACGTCTACCGAGAACAAAATCTCCTTCGCCCGGCAGTTCTACAACGACAGCGCCATGACCTACAACACGCGCATCCAGACCTTCCCGACGCTGTTCATCGCCGGCATGTTCCAGTTCACCAAACGCGATTTCTTCGAGGTCAAGGCCGCCGCCGAGCGCGAGGCGCCGAAGGTGTCGTTCTGAAAACAGGGAATCGTGGGATGAATGGAATGCTGGAGTGGTGGAGTCATGGAACGGGAATGAAGTATTCCTCTTTCGCCTTCCAACGCTCCAACGCTCCATAACTCCACGACCCCCAAATTTTCTCCGCCATGTGGGAACAAATCCGCGCCAACCGCCGCCGCTCAGCCGTGCTCATCACGCTGATGGGCGTCATGCTGGTCCTGCTTGGCTATTGCGGCGGCGAGGCGATTTATGAGGGCGGCGGCGGGCTCATCGGCCTGCTGGTGGCGGGGGGTGTCTTCCTGGTGCAGCTCGCCATTTATTTCGGTGGTGCGGAAATGCTGGTGCTGGGCGATGCCGGCGGCACGGTGCTGAAGCACGACGACTGCCCGCGGTTGTTCAACATCGTCGAGGAGATGAAGCTGGCGTCGGGTCTCAACGCCACGCCGAGGATTCTGCTGATCCAGGACCCTTCGCCCAATGCCTTCGCCTTCGGACGCACGCCCGAGACCTACACCATCGCCGTCACCAGCGGCCTGCTGGAGCGGCTCAATCGTGACGAACTCCAGGGCGTCATCGCCCACGAGACGGGCCACCTGAAGAATCAGGACGTGCAGTTCATGATGCTGGCCGCCGTCATGCTCGGCTCCATCGCCGTGCTCTCGGAAATCGTCTGGCGCACCATGCGCGCAGGCGGGCGTTCCCGTTCACGCTCCGATTCGCGTGGCGAGGGGCAGGTCCAGATTGTCCTGCTGGTCATCGCCCTCCTGCTGGTGGTTCTCGGCCCCCTCATGGCGCGGATGCTCTACTTCGCCTGTTCACGGAAACGCGAGTATCTCGCCGACGCCAGCGCGGCGCAGTTCACCCGCTATCCCGAGGGACTCGCATCGGCCCTTGAGAAGATCGCGCGGGCCTCCGAACCCCCGGCGTTCGTCAACAAGGCCAACACGCCCATGTTCATCATCAATCCGCTTGCGGCGATGGAGGAGTCCAGCAGCGTCTTCGATTCCCATCCGCCCACCGCCGCGCGCATCCGCATCCTGCGCTCGATGGCGGGAGCGTCGCTGAACGATTACGAGCAGGCCTACCGCGTGGCCCGTGGCGGCGGGTTGATCGGTGCGGTGTCGTTGCAGGGGGCGCCGCCGCTGGCGCGGCGGGATCCCTCGGAGGAAGGCCCGGTGATTGGACGGATGGATGCCCGGGCCACCCTCCGGCGCAGCGCTGGGTATGCGCAGGTCCGTTGCACCTGCGGCCTCGAGATTGGCGTGCCGCCGGCCTACACAGGGCAGCAGATTCGTTGCGTCCGCTGCGGCCGCATCTGGCCCGTGCCGGGGCGCCGCGGTCCGGCTACTTGATTTCCATCAACACGCGCAAGCCGACATCCTTGCGCTGGGCGATGTTCTGGAGCGCGATGCGCTTCGCCGAACGGCAATCCTGTGCCGGGCTGTTGGCTGCGCCGCCGCGGGCCACCCAGGTTCCCGAACTGTTCAAGTGCCGGTCGTAACGGCTGAAGTAGCGTGTCTCGCACCATTCCCAGACATTGCCGTGCATGTCGAACAGTCCCCACGCGTTGGGCATTTTCTGGCCGACCTCGTGCGTCTGGCTTGCGGCGTTGTCCGCATACCAGCCCACCTTCGCCAGGTCATCGCTGCTCTCGCCGGAGTAATACGCCGTCGTCGATCCGGCGCGGCAGGCGTATTCCCACTCCACCTCCGTCGGCAGCCGGCAGAGCCGGCCTTCCTTGCCCGACAGCCGCTCGCAAAACTCGCGCGCCTTGGCGAGGCTGACGTATTCCACCGGCAGCCGCAAATTGGTCGGCTCCTTGTGGATGCTGCGGTTGGGATACTTGTCGCCGATGATCTGCTGCCATTGCTCCTGCGTCACTTCCACGATGCCGAGGTAAAACGGCCGGGTGATGCTCTCCTCATGTACTGGCTGCTCGTCGGAAGCGCCGTTTTCACTGCCCATCAGGAATTTGCCCGGCGGAATCAGCGCATACTGGAGGCCGGTGCTCGGGCTGACGTAGAGCCGCGCCTTGCCAAACTCCGCGGCGGGTGTCGGCGGATTCTGGCCCCAGGCGGTGGCGCAGAGAATCAGCGACAGAACGCCGGACCCAATGAAGACGGTGGATGCGCAATGTTTCATGGAAACCTCCTCCAGGCTGGTGCGTTTGAGTGCATCGGTTCAAGTCTGACACAACGTCCCTTCGATGCTGACACCCCAACTGTCCGCCATGCCCGCGGTGGCGTCAAGCCGGGAACAGGGGGGGGCGAATCCGCCGGATACGGCTGGTCCGGCTCACTTTGCCGGCGTGGCGGCGGCGGCCTTGAAAAAGGTTTCCGGCGCGAACAACGCGGGGTCCAGTGTCCCCTGGTGATCCTCAAGCACGCGCAGGACGGTGCGGGATTTTTTCCGGGGATTGGAGAGGGCGATCTGGCCGACGATGTAATGGCCCTTGTCGTCGAGCTTGCGGACGCTCTTGACCTCGAAGGTCTTCAGCAGCTTGTTGGATGCGTCATACGCCTCGGCGACCACGACGGCCAGGTATTGTTTGTCCACCCACATCAGCACGCGGCTGTACTGCGACGGCACCTCCGCGGCGGGTACGCTTTCGATGACCCAGCAGTCGAAGCCGAGCCGCCGGCTTTCGCGCACAAACTTCGGGTTGGGCCAGCGCAGAAACGCCAATTCCAGGTCCTCATAGGCAAAATCGCCGCCCAGGAACGGCGTGGCCCGTTCGGCGGGGGAGAGCTTGCGCGGTTCGGCCTTGCCCTTCTCGCCAAGCCACGTGTCGCCGCCTTCGATCATCAGCACCGTGGTGCCGGCGGCTTCCTCGGGAGCGGTGACGCGATAGACGGTGCGGCTCTTGTCCGGGTCGCCATTGAGAAACACCTGCAGGTCGTAGGGATCGGCGGTGCGGCGCTGGATGGTCAGGTCCGCCTTCAGCCGGAGGCTGAGGACGGGGCGGTTGGCCGCCACGCGCCGCATCAGGGCGGCGGCATCCGGCGCATCCTCGGCGACGGCGGCCGTGCCGAGAAGCAGCGAGCCGGTGGCGAAAGCAACCACGACATTCTGGATAGTGCGTGCGTACATGGACGGTCTGTGTTTACCGGCGGGACCCGCCGTTTTCAATGAAGAACGTACCGGTTGTTGCCGGCGCCGACCGCGTCCAATGACGGGAACGTCAAGAGTGGCGGGTCATGGGGAATCCTGGGTCTTCACGCAGGTCTCTTCATTCTTCACTCGCTGCGCCGCGCGGCGCGGGCGCGTTGACACCGCCGGGGCGGCAGCGTAGCCTGTCACGGCATGAGCGGATCGCGCGCAACACGATGGCTGGGCTGGTGGCTGGCGGCGATGGTCGCGGCTGCCACGCTGGCCGACGAGTTCCGGCTCAATGATGTGTTTTACCTCGACGAGGCGGGAATGAAATTCATCCCGCTCAGGGTTCTCGGCACCACGCCCATGACGTTCTCGCGCGACGCGTCGCCGGTGCATTCCACCCTGCGCGCCGGGCAGACGGTTTTCCTCGTTGGCTACGGCGAGAGGCGGTATTACGTCGAAATGCGGTTGATGCTCGGCACGGCGCGCGGCTGGGTGGACGTGGCCGCCCTCGAACCCTTGTCGCTCGAGCAACGTGCGGTGCTGGACCAGCAGCGCGAGCGCCTCAAGGTCGTCAAAGCCGCCATCGCCCGGCATGAGG
>CAZAAF010000178.1:0-8550 GCA_964482575.1 uncultured Verrucomicrobiota bacterium
CCGGCCTTCGCCCTCCTCCTTCTTGCGCGCGCGAGAGTGATGTCCCGTGGCGGCGAAACAATACTTCCCCCGCAGGCAGCCGCCGTCACCGTACCCATCCAGCGGCGCTTCGCCCACAATGACCGGTTGTCGCGGATTTTTCACATCCGAGATCAGCAGTTTCCGCGGCGCCCAATCCCCGATGTAGAGCAGACCGTCCTTCACCCAACAGGACTGCGCCTCGCCGGTTTTCAACGTGCTGACATGGCGGACACAGCGGGGATTGGAGACATCCGCAATCTCGACGCCGTAACAGCGCGTGGCAATGAACGCCAGTCCGCCTGAAACCCAGATGCCCGTGGCCATCTCCACCGTGTCGTAGTGGCTAATCACCGCCGGCTTCGCCGGGTCGGTGATGTACCCCAGCCACAAACCGTCCTGCCTTGCGGTCACATACGCGATGTGGTCCTTGATGAAAATCTGCCGTGTCGTGCCGAGGCCGGACAACTGTCCCAACAGCCTCGGTTTCGCCGGTGCCGCAATATCGAGCGTGTAGAAACACCCCCGGCCGATGGCGTAGAGCCGGTTGCCCACCACTTCCGCAGCCGTGCAGGGTCCCACGCCCTCCACCTTGCGATACGCCAGGCGTTTGCCAAACAACGCCTCGTCGTGGCCGGGCTGGCGCGACTCCTGCGCCGGCAGGCCGCCGGCACAGCCAAACAGAAGGAGGGTGATGGAGAATTTGTGAAAGAGGTTCTTCAAGCTGATCCTTTCGCTGCGGTCCTGCCGATGCAATCCCTGCTTCCTAGCAAATCCGCAAGCCTTTGACGAGAGCGTTCTGGCTTTTCGATTTCCCGTCTGCCACCCTCCGGCTTGCGCATGAAAGCCGAAACGCTTGCTTCGATTGCCGGTGCCTCCGGCAGTCTGCTGGGGGCTGCCGGCAGGAGCCTCTGCGAGTTCTTCGACCATATCGAGGACCTGCAATTCTGGATCAAGGATCGCGAAGGCCGCTATGTCTGGGTCAATCGCGGATTCCTGCTCAACTACTCCCTGGAGCACCGGCGGCAGGTCATGGGCCGGACGGATTTCGACCTGTCACCGCACCATTTGGCCGACCAGTTCCGACTGGACGATGCGCGCGTGCTGGCCGGGCATCCCATCGTCAACCGGGTGGAGTTGGTCGGACGATTCGATCACACCGCATCCTGGAGCCTGACCAACAAGGTCCCGATCCGCAACGCCGCAGGCCGCGTCGTGGGCACGACGGGCATCACCCAGCCACTGAAAGGGCGTCCAGCCGCGCAGCTCGGGCCGGACGAAGCGGTGGGCAGGGTCATCGCCTTCATTCGCGGCCATTGCGGGGACACCCTGACCAACCGTGCGCTGGCCCGTGTCGCGGGCATGTCCGTGCGGGCGTTTGAACGGCATTTCCAGCAGAGCCTCCACATCTCGCCGCAACACTACGTCAAACGGGTGCGCCTGCGGATGGCCTGCCATGCGCTGGTCTATACCCGTCAACCGCTTGCCCAGATCGCCACCGCCCACGGGTTCAGCGACCAAAGCCATTTCAGCCGGGAGTTTCACCGCCAGATGGGCGAAACACCGCGCGATTACCGGCTGCATTACGGCCGGTTGGCGCGCTGATGGCCGTGCCGCTTTTGTTCAAGTTTTTGGCGTGCAGGTCCTAGCCATCCGGGTCGCGGGCGGACATAATCAAGGCATGATGAAAACCACATCCTTCGTCGTGGCCGTATGCCTCGGCGCCAGCCTGGTGTCCCCCGCCGTCTACGTCCGCGCCGGCAACGACCTTTTCGCCCATGACAACCTCGTGCCGTGGTGCATCGTGCCGTTCGACGCGAAGAAGCGCGGGCCGGAGGAGCGCGCAGCCATGCTGGAACAGCTCGGGTTCAAGCATTTCGCCTACGACTGGCGCGCGGAACACGTGCCGACGTTCGCCGCTGAAATCGAGGCGCTCAAGAAGCACGACATCGAGATGACCGCGTTCTGGGGCTCACACGAGGAGGCGTTCAAGCTCTTCGAAAAGTCCGGCATGAAACCGCAAATCTGGGTGACGGTTCCCTCCCCCAAGGCCCCGACGGATGACGAACGCGTGGCGATGGCCGCCAAGAGCCTGCTGCCAGTAGTCGAGCGCACGCGCAAGCTCGGCTGTCCGCTCGGTCTTTACAATCACGGCGGCTGGGGCGGCGAACCGGAGCACATGATCGCCATCGTCCGGTTGCTGCGCGAGCAACATGGCGCGGCACACGTCGGCATCGTCTATAACCTCCACCACGGTCACGATCACCTCGATCGTTTCCCCGCCGCGCTCGCCGCGATGAAGCCCTATCTGCTTTGTCTGAACCTCAACGGCATGACCCGGGACGGCGACAAGCACGGCATGAAAATCCTGCCGCTCGGCCAGGGTGATCTTGATTTGCAGTTGCTCAAGACAATCCGCGACAGCGGCTACCGCGGGCGGATCGGCATCCTCAATCACACCGGCGAGGACGCCGAGGCGCGCCTCAAGGACAATCTCGACGGCCTCGACTGGCTGGTGGCGCAACTGGACGGCCAACCCGCCGGGCTGAAACCGCAACCGCGCAGCTGGCATCCGCCGGCGAAATGACGCGGACGTTCTTGCCTGGATCACGTTTCTTGGACTAGAATCAACGCCCGATTGGAAACGCTCATGAAACAACACAGCGACTCCCAGCTCACCCGCCGTGAATTTCTCCAGACCAGCGCCGCCGCCGCGGTTACATTGGCCACCGTGCGGCCCACCTGCGCCGCCGTCAGCGACGCGGATCGCGCGGCAGTGAAGAAGACGCGCAGTTACAACGCGGACATGGAGTATCGCCGGCTCGGCCAGACCGGGTTGTGGGTCTCCGCCGTATGTCTTGGCGGCCACTGGAAACGCATCAACAAGGTCATCGGCACCGAAGGCACGGTGAATCCGTACAACGCCCCCACCGATGCCGCCGTGGCGGCGCCGTTCGAGCGCAACCGCGCCGAGGTCGTCAACCACTGCCTCGATGTCGGCATCAACTACATCGACTACGCCGGCGACAGCGAGTCGGAGGTTTACAGCAAGATCATCCAGTCCCGCCGCGAGCAGGTGTACATCGGCTACTCGCATCCGGCGAGCGAACTGCGCGTGCCGGAGAATCGCAACGCGAAGAAACTGCTCGAATTGTTCGATGCCGGCCTGAAGCGCTGCAAGCTCGATTACGTGGACATCTGGCGGCTCATGGCGTTGGAACGCGGCGGGCGGCACTCGGACGCCGATGTGGAGGCGATGATCGAGGCACTCGTCACCGCCAAGAAACAGGGCAAGTGCCGCTTCACCGGCATGTCCACCCACGACCGCGAGTGGGCGAAGATGCTCGTCGAGAAGTATCCCAACGTCATCCAGGTCATCTGCACGCCCTACACCGTCGGCTCCAAGGAACTGCCGGTGGACAGTCTCTTCGACACAGTCCGCAAGTTCGATGTCGGCATCTTCGGCATCAAGCCGTTCGCCAGTAACGCACTCTTCAAGGGCGACGGCTCGCCCGGCCACGCGGAAGCGGGCGAGGACGACCGCCGTGCGCGGCTCACGATCCGTTACATCCTCGGCAACCCGGCCATCACCGCGCCGATCCCCGGCCTCATCAGCACCAAGCAGGTGGACAACATGGTCCTGGCCCTCAAGGAACGGCGCCAGCTCGACCTTGCCGAACAGCGCGAAGTGGAAAGCCTCTCGCACGAGATGTGGTCGAAGTTGACTCCCGATTACCACTGGATCAAGGATTGGGAATACGTGTAGGCGTGAGGAGTGACGAGTGATGAATAAGACCCGAAAAGCCTTTGGAATTCCGGTCCTGGCCGGTCTGGCGGTGGTGGGCGGCGTGATGGCGCTGGTGGCGCAAGCCGATCCGCCCAAGCCGGCCAAGGCCGCCAACAACTCCTATTGCTACGTCTGCCACGTCAATTTCCAGACGGAGGAACTGGCGCGCAACCACGAGAAACATGGTGTCGGGTGCGCGAAATGCCACGGTGAGTCCGACCGTCACAGTGCCGACGAGGACGGTCTGACCGCGCCGGAGATCATGTTCGCAAAGGACAAAATTCTCGACGCCTGCACGAAGTGCCACGCGCTGACCAAGCTCCGCGCGGTGGACGAGCACGAGGCCGCTTTCACAAAAGATCCCGCCAAGCTCAAGGTCTGCACCGACTGTCATGGCAAGCATCGCATGGCCCAGCGGACCCGTCATTGGGACAAGGCCACCGGCAAATTGATCAAGGCCGAGGGCGTGCGGATGATGCAGAAAGACACGCCCGCCACCAGCGCCAAGTAACGCCGTCGTCCCGGCCTGCGCCGACGGTGACGCCCGTCCCGCCCTGTGGCGGGCAGTGGCTTGCACTTCCCGAACCCGCGAATCCCTCCCTGATCGTGGTCGGGGTCTCCAAAGCTCCGGCGCGCTCATTCCGGGATGTCGCATCCCCGTGCACCGCACCGATCCATGCCTTTGGAATTGCGTTGACGTTTTCAGCAAAGGGCGTAATGTGCATATGCACAAAACAATAACTCAAACAACCATGTGTGCCCGACCTGCCAAACCACGCCGCTGCCGCTGTCCGTATGTGGACCGCGCCTTCAAGCCCACCGGAACCCCCATGGACAAATTGCGTCACCTTCCCGTGGCGCAAGACGAACTGGAGGCCTTGCGCCTATGCGACCTGATGGGTCTGACCCAGGAAGAGGCCGGCCAGCGGATGGGTGTATCGCGCGGAACGGTGCAACGCATCGTCACGGCAGCCCGGGCCAAGGTGGCGCGGGCGTTGGTGGAAGGCTGCGCACTGGTTTTTGAAACCAAACAACCCCATTAGGAAGAACACGTCATGAATGTTTGTATTCCCGTCGACAAGGATCAAGGACTCGACAGTCTGGTGCACAATCACTTTGGCTCTGCGCCGATGTTCCTGCTCGTGGACACGGAGAAGCTCACGTGCGAAACCGTCGCCAACCGTCATGCCGATCATGGCGGGGGCGTCTGCCACGCCGTGGGCGCACTTCAGTCCAAGCCGGTGGATGCAGTGGTCACCGGTGGCATCGGCCGGGGCGCGCTGAGCAAACTGGAAGCCGCCGGGTACAAGGTCTTCCAGGCACGCCCCAAGACGGTCCGCGAAACGGTCGAGGCACTCAAAGGTGGGTCGCTCCCGGTGTTTGGCCGCGAGGCGTCCTGCGGCTGCAGCGACGGTCATCACGGGCACTCGCACAGTTGCAAGTAACCCCCGTCCTTGTTCCTCAGGATCGAAACAGGAAGCAGCCGACATGGAAATCAAGGAAGCCAAGAAGACACGGGTGGTTTACGTCTGCGGCGGCTCGGCCGACGTGGGTGAATTAACCGACCGCGCGGCACGGCAAATGAAACGTGAGGGCCTGGCCAGCATGTCGTGTCTGGCCGGCATCGGCGCCCGCGACCCGAACATGATGTTCAACGCCGAATATGCGACGCGCGTGCTGCTGATGGACGGCTGTCCCAAGGCGTGTTCGCGCCGGACGTTTCAGCACGCGAACCTGAACCGCTTTGTGCATTTCGACATGAGCGCGGTCGGGTTGTGCAAGGGCCAGAGTCCCGTCACGGAACATAACATCCAGCGTGTGGTCAACCACGCCATGGCGCTGCTCAACGCGAACGACCCGCCACATGCCCCTGAAATGCAACATTGACCGGACCGGTCGGCGACTGCGGGCGGCCAGCGGTTTGCTGTGCCTTGTCGCGGCGGCCGGTTGCGGGTGGATCGGGCACACGATCAGCGCCGTCGTGCTGCTGATGTGTGCCCTGTTCCAGTTGTTCGAAGCCGCGCGGGGATGGTGTGTCATGCGGGCGATAGGGTTTCGGACGAAGTACTAGTCCGTGTGCAAGCGAACGGCCTCATGACAGCCACACGCCCCTCCAAGCGCACGCCCTCCAAGTCCAGAACCGCGGCGGACGTCCTTGCCACCCACCGCATGCTTCTTCAACGCGAGGCGTATTTCCGCAAGTTCGGCTACGATTCGCCCAGGAGCATCGCGTTTACGCTGTCCCACGCCCTGCCCTTGAAAGGGTCGGTGCTCGAAATCGGCACGGGCAAAGGGCGGTTCCTGGTCCAACTGGCCCGACACGCCAACGCCGTGGCCACCGTAGATGTTAACGCCGGGGCCCAGGTGTATGCCCGGCTGAACGCCCGCCATGCCGGTGTGGAGGACAGGATTCAATTTGTCCTTGGGGACGCCGCGCGCCTGTCCTGGCCGGATCACACGTTTGACGCGGCGGTGACGTTCAACGCCATTCATCACATCCCGGATTTCCAATCAGTGCTGAAGGAGATGCTGCGCGTGGTCAAGCCCGGCGGAAAAATCGTTCTCGCGGATTTCAGTCCGCGCGGTTTCCAGATCATGGCCCGCATGCATCGATCCGAGGGAAAAACCCATCAACACGAATCCCATCCCCTTCGCGACCTGCAACGCCAATTGCGCGGGCGCGGCCTGACGACGCGATGGAGCAAGGGCTGCCATCAGGAAGTGCTGGTGGCCACACAACCTCCGGTCCTAGAATGAATGGACACGGGAGTATCCGTCTATGAGCACTCATTATTCCGTAACCGTCCTGGTGGAGAACAGTGTCCACAAACTCGGCTTGATGGCGGAGCACGGCTGGGCGGTCTGGGTCCAGGCCGGAACCCGATGCGTGCTGTGGGATACCGGCCAAAGCCGGTTGTTGCAATCCAACGCACAGGTGCTGGGTGTGCCGCTGCAAAACGCCGACGCCATCGTCCTGAGTCATGGTCATCTGGATCACACCGGCGGGCTGGACGCCATGCTCGCCATGTCGCCGGAGGCAGCAGTCTTCGCACACCCGGCGGCACAGGCCGCCAAGTACGCGCGCCGGGACGAAGACCGCTCGATGTCAGCCGCCATGCCCGCGCCGGCGGTGGCCGCCCTGCATGATCGGAAGGCACCTATCCACTGGGTCCAAGGCGTGACGAAGGTTGTCGAGGGTGTGTTTGTCACCGGTGAAGTTCCCCGGCTCACGTCGTTTGAAGACACCGGCGGCCCCTTCTTTCTGGACGAGTCCTGCAACCATCCCGACCCGTTGATGGATGACCAGTCGCTCTTCTTCGAAACCCGGGACGGTCTTGTGGTCATCCTTGGCTGCGCGCACGCGGGCGTCGTCAACACGCTGCGCCACATCCGTCAGGTCACCCACAACAAACCCATCCACACGGTGATGGGCGGGATGCACCTGCTCACCTCCAAACCGGAGCGAATAGAACAGACGGTCCAGGCCTTTCGGGAACTCGGCGTCCGGCAATTCGGCCCGGCCCATTGCACGGGCATGCCGGCAACCTCGCGGTTGTGGACGGAGTTTCCCGGCCGTTGCATCTCCTGCGCAGTCGGCACGCGGCTGGAATTCACCGGCGTTTGACCGACGCACCGTCCCGGACCGCAGGCGGCATGGCTCAAGGAGCGGTCCGCCCCCGTCCGCCCGCCCAAGCGGGGATGCCGCTCTCGTTGCGCAGTTTCAGAACCTGTTCTCCCTTGGTGATCTCGGCGGCAATGATCGCCGGCTTGCCTTCAAACGTGATCCGCGATCCCTTGACCGTAATCGCGTCCTTGGGCGCAATCTTGATTTTTTGCGCGTCGATGTACCAGCCGGGCCCCAGATGAATGGAGATGGTTTCCTTGTCCGTCTTGAGTGTCAGGTGCACGCCGTAGCCCGTTCCCCTGGCGGACGTCACCGGATCCATGCTGACGACCTCTCCGCTGACGGTCTCAACGGTCTTCGGGTCATACATCCTCCCGGTCCCCGGCGTTCCCGCTCCCCCCTTCGGTCCCTGCTGTGCGTGAGCCGCACCGAACCAGCACGACCCCGCCACACACGTGGCAACGACTGCGGTAATGAATTTATTCATGTACTCTTCTCCCATGTTGTTGGCTTCGCTTGTTCTGCCTGTGCGCCAGACAATCCGAGGCCTGCAATTCCCCTTACGGGGTCTTTCCAACGAACAGCTCATGTCCATGCTCAGGCCCCCACCCTGCGCCGTCCCCCATTGGACGGCGCGTGATGGGGAGGAAAATGAATACCACGACGATCACCAATCCCACGCCCACACCGGTCAGCATGCGCCAGTTGCAACCGTAGCTGCCGACCTTCTTCATCCAGGCCCAATTCAGCACCAGATGAATCACTGTGAGACCGATCACGGCGCAGGCGATCCACAGATGAACATCGCCCCAATCGTGGCGGCCCCAGCCGAGGAGTTCCAGCCCCCGGCCGCCCCGGCTTCCCGGAACCAGCCGGAACGACAACAACAACCCCGTGCCGGTCAGCGCGCAAAAGCCCATGTACAAGAGCCAGTTGACGATCCGCATCCATGTGGGTTTCATGTCTCTCCATTCAATCGATATCCCGGTGCTTACGGAGAGATAAGACGCGGCTCCGGCTCTCCGCATTCCATCTTTTGAATGATTTCGGAGGTCCGCCCAAACGGGTCGCCGGTCAAAATGAGCACCCGATCTCCCGGGTGTCGGATGAAGCATCCGAC
>CAZAAF010000179.1:0-8549 GCA_964482575.1 uncultured Verrucomicrobiota bacterium
AGCAGGTTGTAAACGTGCGCCACACGAATCCGAGGCCCGTATTGTGCGTTTCAAGGTGTGGCATCAATACCCCAGCACCTTCCGCACAAACTCGCGGCTCATCTTCAGGCTTTCGCGCAACGGCCGCGTGAGCTGGAAGTCGCGCTCGTGGGCCAGCTCGATGATGGCGCGGCCGGCGAATCGAATCTCGCGCAACGCCGCGGCGATGGCGGCATAATCCATGTCGCCCTCGCCAAGCGCCTCGGACCAGCGGCCATCCTTCTTCTGGTCGCGCAGGTGCAGGAAAACGATCCGGCTGCCGAACTGCCGGATGAACGCCACGGGATCCACACCGCCACGCACGAGCCAGTTCAGGTCGGGGCCGAGCTTCACGTCGGGAATGCGCGCGAGCGTGCCCTTGAGGTCGTGCAAGTCGTTTTCGACCTCGTAGGTGTGATTGTGGAGATTCAACACAATGCCGTGCTGTTCGCAGAGCGCGATGATCTTGCGAAGCAGCTCGGCCTGCGCGTCGAGTTGGTCGGGCGTCTTTTTGGTCTTCGCGCCCCATTTGACCGCGCCGACGGAGGTGCCGAGCGTGCGCCCGCCGAGCTTCGCCAGCCGCGGGATCACCTTCCCGGCCTCCTCGAGGATGTCCGCGTGTTTGGCGCGGTCCCACATCGCGCCACTGAACGACGCGCCGAGGACGGGCAGGTGGTGTTTGCGCGACAGTTCGCCGATCCGCCCGACGGCGTCATCGGGGAGCAGCGCGCTGTGCATCAGCTCGATGCCGCCCATGCCGGCGTAGCTCATGTCGTCGAAGATCTGCGGCAGCACGGGCGTGATGTCGTATTTCGGCTGCTTCGCCGCATACACCCACGGATGGGCGCCGACGATGACCGCGGACGCATCGGCCGCCAGCGCCTGCCAGGGGCGGAGAAGGCCGGCGGTGAAAGCCAGACCGGTGGTGGATTTCAGGAAGGAGCGGCGGGAAAGGTTGGCAGCCGTTTTCATGGCCGGCTTTTTTACTACCGACCATGGACGGGTGGACAGCATAAAAATGCACTACGGTGTGTCGTCGCGTTTCGGCGGCTGGACCATGAGTGCTTCGATGATGGCGGCCAGCTTCGCGGGGTCGCCCTTGATTTTCACGTACGCCTGGCGGCCGTTGGCGTCGGTTTCCCACGTCGTGTTGCCCTCGTCGTCCACGACCACGCGGCCGCCGCGGACGACCTCCCACAGTTCCGGTTCCTCGCCGCGGACGGCGGTGAGCGCCGCGCCCTGGTCCCAGCTCGGCTGGCCGCCCTCGATCGCGGGGCGGTTGGCGAACGGCTTCAACTCGTAGGCGCGCCGGACGGGATTGTTCTTCGGCGTCTGCTTCAGACCCGCGCCGGTAATGAGCACGTTGCCAACTTCGTAGCCGTGCCAGACGATCCCGGTGGGCCATTCCGCCGCCACAACGCGCGCGGCCTCGCGATGGGTGCGAATATTCGTCTCGGGCCTTTTGCTTTTCGGAAACTCGCCGCCCATGACGACGAGCCGTTTCACCTTCGCCCGCACAAGGTCCGGCGCGCGGCGCCACAACTCGGCAAGGTTGGAAAACGCGCCGACGCTGCAGATCGTCACGCTGCCGTTCGGCTGCGAGGAGAGCACGCGCCGGTACACGTCGAACGCGTCCGGCATCTGGTCGTCGGACTTGGCTTGATGGGGAAACTCCTTGAGCAAGGCCAGCGTGTAGGAACTGGTGCGCTGGAGATCGGTCGGGCCGGTCTTGTCCGTGCCGATGGGAATGCCCACGCGTCCGTAATAGGTGTTGATGACGTCCACGGCGGCGGCCGAGGCGTTGGTCTTGTCCTTGCGGTTGGTGACGACGGCGAGCAGGCGGCACTCGTCGCGGTCCACCATCGCGTGGATCATGGCCAGCGCGCCCGCATCGTCACAGTCGCCCGACATGTCGGTGTCGAGGATGAGGCGGACCGGGGCGGCCGTCACCATGCCGGCCATCACCAGAAGACCCGCCAGCAGGAGAAGAGGTGTTTTCATGGTTGGAGGATGAT
The DNA here is from genome assembly GCA_964482575.1 of uncultured Verrucomicrobiota bacterium. GTDB lineage: Bacteria > Verrucomicrobiota > Verrucomicrobiia > CAIQCK01 > CAIQCK01 > CAIQCK01. The sequence continues at coordinate 2,034 of CAZAAF010000179.1, forward strand.
TTCGTTCTTCATGCCGCGGCGCAAGCAAAACGCGCCGCGTCGGGTTTACGGCGGGGCTGCAGATGGGTTGCGTTTTTCCTTCGGCAACAGACGCCCGTTTGCATCGCGTGGCGGAAACCATCGCTGGCGATCCGCCTCCGCGCCGAGCGCGGTCTTCGGACAGCGGCGAACCAGCGCACGATAGTAGACCTCGGCCGCCTTGGGATCGCGCTGTTTCAGCCAGTCGCCCGCGGTGCACAGCACGTTGGCCGTCTCGTCGGAATTATCGGGCATCAACAGCGCGGCTTTCATGGCGAGCGACGACGCCGTATACCGGTAATGGAAGCGCTTGTCCGGGTCGGCTTCCTTCCGTTGCGCGCGGCGAAGCTCGTCCGCACTGGCCACCAGATGACCTTTCAGGGACGCGCGGCTGGCGGCGGTGGCCCCCTCCGTGAAGTTGCCTTCGTGCACGGCCCAGTCCGGTCCCGTCTCCGTGCCAACCAGTTCCATGCCGTTGGTGCGGGTCAGGCAGGCGGCGGTCCAGAACGCAGTGGCGCGCGGGTTGCCGGAAAGCGTTGCATCGTTGGCCGTCGCGAGCGAACGCACCAGCGTGTCGAACGACGGCTGCCACCTGGCCGGATAATAAGGCCGTGCTTCGCTAAAACGATCCTGCCGCGCCAGCCGGCGCGCTAGCAACCAACGGATGTTTTCGCTCTGCAGTTCCGGCGACATGTCATCGGCGCTGGGACGATAGCGTCCGGTGTTCGCATCTTCGCCGTCCTTGACGGAACGGGACGGCAAGGCTGGCCAGTTGCGATCCACGTAGGTTTTGAGCTCATCCATGCTGAGCACCCGCTCGGCAACATAGGCGGCGTCCATCCAGAAGCCCGATCGCAGGAGCGCGTCCAACGCCATCACGAATTCGCGTCGCGCCAGCCGCAAAGCCCCGAGTTCGCCGAGCATTTGCCGTGGCGACGAGACATCGCCGATTTCAGACGGGACGTAAAGGTTCTCCCCGAGACTCAGCGCAACCGCAACATTGGTGGACGGCGGTTGGATGGGGAAGAATTTCACGAGCTGTTCCATCTGGGCCGCCGCCACGTCCACCTTGCCGTCATGTAGCAAGAGCTTGGCCTGCAACCATTGGATGACCGGTGTGGGCTTCGCGCGTTGAATCCACCGCTGCGCGATCAGCGTCCGTCCATTCCGGTACGCGGCCAGCGCCAGTTGTTCGGCGGACTCGGCGTCGCGGACGTTGGCGGATTCGACGGCGGCCAGCCATTTCGCGGTGTCGTCCACGCGGCTCTCGTTCGCCTCCTGTTCCCCGTCCCACCGTGACATGCGGTCGGCGAGGAGCCAGGCCGTCATCACCCGGCGCGCCTTGGGGTGGGCCGCCAATGTTGCAAGCGTCCCGGCGTCCTCCTTGAAGGCTGCCTCGGCCAGCCAGCGCAGCGACACGATGGCGGATGCATCCCCGCTGGCGGCCTGGTCCAGATACAACTCCAGCGCCGGCACCCAATGCTTCTGTTGAAAATGCGCCTTCGCCTCCCAGCCAAGGCTCGACGCCGCTAGCCCGATGCTGTCGGCAAATCCCTCGCGCGCCAGTCGGCGGGTTTGCTGAAAATAATCGACCGCCTTCGGCGGATCGCGTTTCAGGTGCGCCTTGCCAAGCATGAAGGACGCCCAGACCGACCGGAAATGGCGCTCGCCCGCGGGCCGCTCCAACAACGCCCGCCATGCCGCGACCGCGCCGGCCGCGTCGCCCGTGCACCACGCAATCGCCCCCCGGAAATAATCCGCAAATTCCCCCGGCAAACCGGCCGCGACCCCGATGCGGTTCGTCGGCGCCGGCGGCAATTGGGGCCGCGGCTGCACGTAATCCGGCGTGCGTTTGAATTCACTCACCTGCTCATTGTAATCGGCGAGCGCCTTCAACTTCTGCCGCTCCACGCGATGAGCGTCCACGATGACCAGGCGCGCGGCCGGCTTGATCCCCGTTCGGTCGAGCGCGGCCTGCAACTCGGCGAGGTCCGCGTCGGCCGTCTCCTGAGTGAAGCCCTTTTCAGAAGTCACGCGGCGTTCCGCCGCCGGCGTCAGCTTCATCCGCTCGATCTCGCCGCGGAACCGCGCGACCGGCGCCTCGAGCACGGACGGGTCGCCGCCGAGAAACGAGTTTGGGAAAAACGGCCCGCAGCCGGGAGCGGTGGCGGTCGTTGTCCAGACCACCATCATGACGCCCGCCAGCTTAGCGTTGAGGCTCATCGCGTTCCTCCCATTCACAACGCACCGCGGCCTCTTTGTCCAGCCGCAACCAGCCGACCGTCAGGCGCTCTCCCGGACCGAGACGGCAGAAGGTTCGCAAAAACTTCACGACGCCATTCCCGGTGTCGTTGGGCTCGAAGCCGTGCAGCCCGTCGCACGCCACCAACCGCGCGTGTTGCCAGCGGACGGTGACGGAGATGGCTTTCGAATAATCGCCGTCACCCGCGTTGGCCAGGTCCAACTCCACCAGACCCGGCGACGGATGGCGGGCTTCAACCCGCAACTCATGCCGAGGCGTCCTGCCGGCCATCACGGCTGCGAGCGTCGGCCAGCGCCAGTTCAACCGGTCGCCGGCCACCGGCAAGCGATACCAGATCACGCCGCGAAGCGTTGGCGGATGCGCGGCAACCCACGCCGCAACCAGGGCCGCCATAGCTGCCGAGTCGGCGCGAATCTCGCGGAGTTGAACGTCGGCGGGCCAGTCTTTGGCCGGGCCTTCCGCCGACAAACCGATGAAACGGCCGTCGGGACCGAAGGCCATCGTGTACCCATACGTCGGCAGCGCCACGCGAAACGGCACGCCAAAGGATGCCGCGCGTTCGACCGCCAGCCGCGCCGCCGCGGGATCGCACAAGGTAAACGGATCGGCGGCTCGCTGCGGTTTGCGGAGCGAATGCACCTGCAGGACAAAACCATCGGTGGCCGACACCAGGGGTTTAAAGGCGGCGCTCTTCAACCACGCCGGCAGCGCGGTAATCGTCAGCGGCGTTGGCGCGATCCGCCGGCGAATCGCCTCCACCCACACGCGGTACCCATCGAGCTTCGATTCGGCGCAATCGAAATCCAGTTGCAGTTCCGCCACCGGTGTCGAATGGGCCCGTGCCTCGGCCAGCAACCCTGTCGCGAGATCGCCGAGCCAGGCGGTTCGCGCGTCATCGCCGGTGAACGGCCCGCTGAAGGTGGCAATGCGCAGCGCCAATCCCACCGGTCGTCCAGACGCCCGCAGGGTCGGCCAGTCCACCGATACGCGCACGAGTTCCGGCCGTTGCTGCCGCCAGGCCACCTCGGCATCCAGCACGACCAGGGCGGAAAAGTTCGAGGCGTGTTCAGCCAACGCGACGCGCAACGGCTCCGTCCATGCGCGCTGCCAGATGTAAACCGCCTGCGGCAATGCTGTCTCCGCCCCGGCACCGGCGCGCGGGTCGAACCACGCTGTGACCAGCATGGCCAACACGGAGAATAGCCGGTGGCTCATGGGAACGACTTCCGAAACGGCTCACCAATCCACCACCGAACCGTCGTCGGGGTCGTAGGCTTCGGGGTCGCGCCAGTTGTGGTCTATCTTCGCCGCAAGGGCCTCCTCGTCCAACTCGATGCCCAGGCCCGGCCCGGTCGGGGTTTCGATATGCCCCTTCTCGATGCGGAACGGATGCTTGATGTACCCCTCGCCCAGCGAGGACTGCTCCTCGCAGAGGAAATTCGGAATCGAAGCGGCCAGTTGCAGGCCGGCGGCCAGCGAGATCGGCCCGAGCGGGTTGTGCGGCGCGATGGGCACGTAGTAGGCCTCGGCCATGCCCGCAATGAGCCGGCATTCGGTGATGCCGCCTGCGTGGCAAAGATCCGGCTGGAGGACGCTGACCGCGCGCTTTTCCAGCAACTCGCGGAAACCCCACTTGGTGAAGATGCGCTCGCCCGCGGCGATGGGCAGGTGCGTGCCGCGCGCGATGTCCGCCATGATGTCCACGTTCTGGCACTGGACCGGTTCCTCGATGAAGAACGGCTGGTACGGTTCCAGCGCCTTGATCAACAGCTTCGAGGTTTGGGGCTGGATGGCGCCGTGAAAATCAATCGCGATATCCGCGCCCGTGCCGGCGGCCTCGCGCTTGGCGGCGAACAGCGCGACGGCGCGGTCCACAACCTCCTTGCTGGCGATGTATTTGACGCCGCGCCCGATGCCAAGGCCGGTCTTGAACGTCGTGAAGCCGAGGGCCTTCTTCTTGACGATGTCCTCCGGGGTGCCCGCGTGGGCATAGACGCGCACGCGGTCGCGCGTCGGGCCGCCGAGCAGTTCGTGGACAGGCACGCCGAGGGCCTTGCCCTTGATGTCCCACAACGCCTGGTCAATCCCGCTCAACGCGCTGGTGAGGATCGGCCCGCCACGGTAGAACGCGTGCCGGTAGATGGCCTGCCAATGGTGCACGACGCGGCGCGGATCCTTGCCGACGAGATAGGACGCGATTTCCTCAATCGCCGTCTTGCAGGTCAGCGCGCGGCCTTCGAGGATCGGCTCGCCAAGGCCGACAATGCCGGCGTTGGTGTGGACCTTGAGGAACAGCCAGCGCGGCTTGACGAGAAAGGTCTCCAGCTTCGTGATCTTCAGCGCATCGCGCGCCGCGACCGGCGCGTCCTTGGCACGGGCCTGCTCCGCGGCCTCCAGCCGTGAGAACAGCATGCCCAAACCGACCGCGCCGAACATCTTCCCCGCCGCCTCGCGGCGTGACAGTCCCAACCGGGTTTTTGTTTTCATTTCGGATCCGCCTGTTTGCCCATGCCCTGAAGGTGCGCCACGATGGCGTCGGCGATGCGCCGGCCGGCTTCCTGGTATTTCTCGCGCGTCAGGACGGTCTTCCGGATCATGCCATACGGGGTTTCGTACGAGACGCCGGGGATTCTCATGTCCTCCTGGCAAAACCCGCCGAACCGCGGTGTGTTCCACCGCGAATTGTAGTCGCCGGAGCGTGTGAACTTCTCCGCCGCGAACTCCGGCCCCAGTGCCTTGCCCGAGACATCCGACCACTCGATGGCCCGCTTCGCCACCTCCGGGAACTTCTCCGATTTGTGAATGAAGGCGTAAATGCCATCGGATTCGCTCGCGCCCGGCGAATGAAAATCGAAGCCCGCCACAGACCGGCAGCGCTGCGCCCAGCGGCGCATGTCCTGCTGATAGACCAGCGTCTCGTGGCGCATCGGCGGGTTGCCCCACGCGCGGTTCATGTCATACGGGAAGTTGTCCTTGCCGTAGTCGCCCTGTTCGACGCCGTCAATGTTCCCCAGCACGATCGCCCACGCCAGCGGCGCGGCATCGCCCACTTCCGCAAACCGCCGCATCACCCCGTCGAGCACCCACGAACCGCTGACTTCGGCGGAATGCTGGCGCGTCATGAAATACACGCCCGGACGGGTGCCCTTGGGGCGGCCATAATCATTGCTCAGCCGCAGCAACGGCCGGCCGCCCTGACTGATGCCGATCGTGTCCACGTGCCAGTAGCCTTTGGTATCCTTGACCAGCCGTTCGACTTCAGGGCGCCCGTAGGGATACGCAAAGGCGAAGTCCAGCGACGGTTTGGCCACATCGAGCGTCCACGCCGCCTGCCGACGGCCATCGGGCAGGTCGATCAACTCCGGTGCGCCGGTCCGTTCCCAGTCGCCGCCCGTGGGGCGGAACACCGGGCGGAAATCGGCGGGCTTGCCGCCTCCGAGCATCGTTTCCGGACATTCGAGCACGAGCCGCAGGCGGCCCAGCGCGCCGCCGCCGGCATGCGGCCGGCAAACACGGAAGCAGAACCACAGACATTCCGGGCCGCCGTGCGTGTCGGGCGTGAAACGCACTTCGGTGACGGGTCCGTCCTTTTGCACGCGCACGTTCGCGGCGTTGCCGAAGGGGACATCGGTCCTGACAATGATACCGGAACTGGCCGCCTGCGCCGGGAGCGCCGCCAGAGCCAGGAGCGCCAGCGCGCCCGTGAGGATTCGGTGGGGTGTGCGATTCATGGGTTGTGTCCTCGGATACCGATTAGCGTGCGGCCGGTTGGAAGGCCGCCTTCTCCGCGATGAGCACCGGCGCGTCGTAGAGAGGGATGTCCTTGAAAATCACAAATCCGCCCGCGTTCAAGATGCGATCCGCCGGGATTTCGTAAATCCGCCCGGAGACCAGGTCCACCCAGACCGGCTCACGGATGGCGAGACCCTTCACCACGACCTGTGCGGGCCGCGTGACGAACGCATCGTCCGGCGTGCTCGAGTTATCCCACACCACCACCAGATTCTGTCCCGTCTTCTTGTGGCGGTAGGCGAAGCTGGCCGTGGTCCTGTCATAGACCACGCCGACCGCCGGGTCCTTCACGCGTTCGAGCGCGTCGTCGAACACCGCCACGCAATTCTGCACCGCATAGTAGGCGAGTTTGATTTTCTCCACCTTCCTGTCCGCCGTGGCGCGGAGCAGGCCCTTGCGATTGATCTCGCGCCCCTTGTGGTTGAAATCGCAGATCGTGAAGA
>CAZAAF010000180.1:0-8506 GCA_964482575.1 uncultured Verrucomicrobiota bacterium
GATCGGGACGAACACCAGCGTCAGCAACCCGTAGGTGGGCACGAGCCACCATTCCCAGTTGGCGATGCCCATGCCGTTCTTGTAGGCGGCGCCGACGGTGCCGACGATCTGTTCGCTCGACACGCTGGTGGAGACAAACGCCGCGCCGATGATGAACCACGGCAACCGCCCCGAGGCGAGGAAGTAGCCGCGCGCCGACTTTTCCTGGTTCCGTCCCGCCCACAGTCCGACCGCGACCACCGCCACGATGGAAACCAGGATGATGGCGATGTCGAGGGTCTCGAGCGAGAAGTTCATGGGGCACTCTCGGAACGTCGCGCACGCTTACGGCTGGAGGAATGTCTCGATTTTGCCGCAGACCTCGGCCACGATCTTGTTGAAATACTCCCGGCCGGCCTTCGCGGTGGCGTGGCGCGGGTCGCAGGTACGAGGCACTTCCCGCGCCGGTTGGGAGGCCGGCGTGAAGCCCGGACCGTCCACGACGGAAAAGTCGGGATACTTCAACGGCACATTCGTCGGCGGCAGTGTGCCCACATCCACCGCATTCTCGTTGTAGTGCATCAGCAGCGACGTCTCGGCGAAATCGGCATGCCCGATCGCGCCCGCCGCCAGCGCCTCGTCGGGAAACGCGATGGCGTAATCCACCCGCGCCGGTGTCGTGTGGCTCAGTTCCGTGCAGAGCCGCCGCAACACGGCGTTGTGATTGAAAGCGCCATGGCCGTTGACGATGAAGACATGCTTGTAACCCTGCGCAATGAGGCAACGGGTCTCGGCCGCGACCACGATCGCAAAGACTTCCTCGGACAGGTAATGGCTGTTCCACTGGCGCGACGGGAAATCCATGCCGACGATGTATTGGTCGCGCTTGAAACCGAGCGACTCCAGCATCTCTGGGTCGCGTTCGCGCTCCGTGCCGAGAAACATCGTGGGCCGCACGACGCCGCGGCGCAGTTGTTTGCAGCACGCGTGGGCGACGAACGTGGCATTCAGGGGATCGGTGCCCAGGGGCAGGTGCGGGCCGTGATACTCCAGCGGCGCGAGCGGGAAGAGGATGAGCGGGCACTCGGTCTGGCGTTCCCTGAGCTGGCCGGGACGCAGCCATTCGTAGCGCGTTTCAAATCCGACATCGTTGGATGGTTTGGGCATGGCCGTTTCCTTTTTTGTGGCGCGAACCGAAATCCTGCGCCTCCGGGTCGTTCTCAGGCTTCCATCGGCCTCACTTGCAGACCGTGAAGCACGTCATGCGAAGCACGGTGCAGCCGAAAGGCACGAGCTCGATGTTCTCAACCTTCGCCCCCTCATCGGGCGTGACCGGGTTGCCGTACGGGAGCAGCGTGTGCTTGAACGCGCGAAAATGGCACGGATAGGCGTGCTTTTGCGAACGGATCATGGGCACGGACAATTTGATCGGACTGTCCTCCCACGGATAGCCCGAAGTGATCTTCTGTTTCTTCACGAGGGCGCGCCCGCCGTCGAGCGAGGACAGGCTGATCGAGTAAAAGGCGGGGTTGCCCTTGCAAGCGACGTCAAACCACGACCATCCCTGGGGCAGGGGAGTGAGCGGAGTTCCTTTCACGGGTGCCCAGTCCTCCGCGTACTTCAACGCGAACACGAGCGGGCCGCACTCGACCGCCCGCAGCGGTTCTTTCTGGAAATACACGTCGTTCACCGCTTTCACCGTCGGCTCCATCTTGAATACGATGCACAGCGTGTCGTCCTGCCACGCCCGGTCAATCGCCAGATAGCCGTTGGAGTTTGTCGTGCCCGTGACCTCGGTGCCGTTCAACGTCACGCGGTGCGTCTGGCACCAGGCCGGCATCTTGAGCATCAACTGCCGCCGCCAGGGAGCCGACGTCTTGACGCGCAACGTGACCGTTTCGTCGAATGGATACATCGTTTCTTCACGAATCGAGACATCCGCCCCGTCGCGCGAGACAAAGTGCAGGGCACAGGGGCCGTACGCGGGCAGGAAAAGGTTCTCGTCCCTGTCGCGCAGGAACATGGCGCGGATGAACTCGGGGTAAATGCGGACGGACTGCGCGGGACAACAGGCCACGTGGATGTTCGGCGCATAAACACCGAACGAGGCGGCATTCCCGAACAGGCACGAATTCATGGACGCGGCGAACTGGGTGGGAGCGGTGTTGTAGGCGATGGCCCGGTCGTCCTTCCTGCGGGCGCCCTGGGCACCGTTGAAGAGGATGCGCTCCATGAAGTCGCCGTACGCCGCCTCGCCGGTGATGCGGGCCATCCAGGAGAACGTGTTCAGATACGTGGCGAAATTGCAGTACTCCGTCTCGTGGATGGCCGACGGCGGGGAGAGATACTCGAAATTGGACGCGGGCGCCCCGGTGCATTGCCAGCCCTTGTCCATGACCTGCTGGATGCCGTTTCGCGTGGCGGCGAGATGTTCCGGCAGGCCGTCCGCCATGTATGCCAGCGCGGGGTGCTTGACGTTCTCGCCGAACGCCACGACGTGATCCTCATTGTATTCCAACGCGGGCCGCTGGAGGGACGCCATGCCGTGCCGGAACTTGTCGTGCTTGTCGAGCCACGTGAGGTAATCGAGGCACCATTTGTACAATCGCGTGTCGCCGGTCTTCAGGTACACGGTCATCATCGATTCCATGAGCGTGGGACCCGCATAGTCCGTCTTCCGGTCGCCGGCCCAATGCTCGACAAACCACAACAGCCCGCGGTGGACCGCCTTCAATACCGCCTCCTCGCCGGTCGCGTCATGCCAGGCGAGCAGTGCGCGATAACACCAGTTCGCGGACCAGGCGCTGTAATCTTCCATCCGATTGTCCGTCTTGCGGTAGCTGCCCAGATACCCGTCCTCTTCCTGCAGTGCCAGCGTCGCATGAACCCACTTCCCGGCCTTGGCCTTCAGTTCGGCGTCGTCCAGCGTGAAAGCCAGTTGCACCAGGCCCGTCCAATACGTGCCGGAGATCTCGCCGCTCCAGCCGGGGCTGACCTTGGACTTGTGGTTCCGGTCCACATAAGGTTTGGCGATCATCTCGGGTTCCAACTCGTCGAGATGGCCTCCCATGCCGGCCTTGCTGCGCTCGAGCTGCATCTTGAGCCATCCTTGCGCGGTGACCGATCCCAGCGGCAGCTGGGTGAGCCGGCTGTGATCCGTCGTCGGGACGGGGGGATTCTCCGCGGCCTGTCCCCAGGCCGCTAGCGTGATGGCGGTGATTGTCACCCATTGGATTGCGCGCATGGTGTTTCCTTTCAACCGGCGTCTTGTGTCATGTGGCCTGCTTCCGCGGGAATCGTGAGGCTGGAGTTTCATGGCCTTCTTCGATTTGTATTCGCGGAAATCCCTTTTCGGATAGTTGCATTCTTTCCCAACCGCTGTTTTTTTTCTTCACCGCGTTTAGGAAAAAGTTTACTTTTTTTCCGAAATTCCGGTTTTGGGACCTCGTGAGCAGCAGGACATACAACACTATCGGATTCGATGACCTGGCGGAATCCAAGGAGTTCCGGCAGTTCTTTGTCATCGTCAAGGAACTGACGGGCATCCTGGTGGAACTGGTCAGCCCGGACGGCACACGCATCAAACGCCTCTTTTCCAAACAAGCCGAGACGCCTGTGTGCCGTCTGGTCTATTCCCGTCCCCAGGGACGGCAGGCCTGCCTCAACACCGATCTGCGCCATGTGCGGCAGGCCGCCTGCCAGAAACGGGCGTTCCACTACCTCTGCCACGCCGGTCTGATTGACATGGTGATGCCCATCATGATCAACGGCGAACATGTCGCCACCATCATCTGCGGGCAGGTGTTGCCCAGGCCTCACTCCGAGCAGGGACGCCGGCAACTGGAGCGCAAACTCAAATCCCTGGGCCTCCCGCCGTCCGCGATCCGGAAGGCCTACGATGATTCGCCGTATTGCTCGCTGGACAAATTCAAGATCATCATGAATTTGTTCTCCTTTTTCGTGGAACACTTCGGCGAGATCAGTTGGCGGCTGAAGCAGGCGCGCCAGGAGGACATCATCCCCATCCAGCAGGCCCAGCGGTTCATCCACAATCATTTTCACGAGCCGATCACGCTGCATGACATTGCGCGGTCGGCCTCGCTGTCCACGAACTACTTCTCCACCCTGTTCCACAAGATGGCGGGCACGACGGTGAAGCACTACCTCCAGACCATCCGCGCCAACGCCGCGAAACAACTCCTGACCCTGACGCCGAAGCGCATCACCGACATTGCGTTCGAGGTGGGCTTCAGCAACCAGACCGACTTCAACCGCGTGTTCAAGAAGCGCGAGGGATGCTCGCCCCGCCAATACCGCCAGTCCTACAAGGGCCGCTTCTCCGCCGGCAACAGCCGGCGGAGCATACAATGAGCATCACGGTTTTGGCGTTGTCGCCACCGGCGAAACCGGTTGCGGCAACCTTCGGGTCAGCGCCTACCGCCATTCCAGCCGCATCCCGTCGTAGGGCAGGAGGATCCCTTCGGCTGCCAGCTTCGGCGCCAGGAGATCATGCGGTTCGCAGCAGTAGAGGCTCATGTGAGTGACGCAGAAGGTCGCGCCCGGCTTGAGGATTTTCTGTTTGGTCAGAATCTGCTTCACCACCCGCGCATGGGGCAGATTCATGTGGGCGGTCAGGCAGCCCGGGAATTCATCCGGGCATACCAGTTCGCCGAAAGTGGCCTCGACAATGGCGCAGTCGAGCTTCTCCGACTTCAACGCGTCAAACGTCCCCATCGGGAACCAGGCGGTATCCGTGGCGTAGAACAGGGATTTGCCCCCGCGCCTCAGCACGTACAGGAGCGCCTGCTCCTTGGCGAGGTGGTTGGCGGGCAGTGCCTTGCACTTCCATTCGTCCGCGGCAAATTCCTGATAGGGTTTGAGTTCCTGCAGCACCACGTCTGGTTTTGCATCGAGGCTCTCCAGGTGAACCCTGATTTTCTTCAATGCATCGGCATCACCCAACACGACCAGCCTGCCCTTTTTCTCCTGCGCCAGCCCGGCAATGGACGGCGGATCGCAATGATCGCCGTGTGAATGGGTAATGAGCAGATAATCCACGGCGGTTGGCTCAATGCCCGTCGCCTTCAGCCCGGCGCGCCCGGTGGCCGAGTAGTCAATGACTATATTGGGAGGGACAAAGAGGGCGGCATTGCGTCGCTCGTTCTTGCCGCCGTGTTCCCGGATGTACTGGCAGGTTGGGTTTTTCCCCGTCTTGGGCCTGGAGATGTCGGCCGCGCCTGTGCCAAGGAAGAGGATGTCGGTGCCGGGATCCCCGCCATGACCCGCGGGGGACAGGATCGCCGCGAACAGGAAAAGCACTGCGGCGAGGGTGAACCGGGAAACAAGATGCGTCCTGCGGACTTTGTAATTCATCCGACAATCTCCGTGTTGGTTGATTCTGTGGGTTTGGGGCGTGCCGACTCAAGGGGCGGCTGGGCCGCTCGTCTTCGACACCTGGAAAATCTCCTTTTTGGCCAGCCACTGGGAATTGCATTGGGCCGGCTGGCGTGTGGAGGCAAAGACGATGGGCGGGTTCCAGACCAGTTGTTTGGGCGTGCTCCTGGCCGGCACCTCGAAACAAACGATGATGCGGAGTTTCTCGCTGCGGCGCAGTTCGCCGCCCTGCTGTTCCCGGCATGCATTGCCGTGATGGCTGGCCTCGTCCAGGTCCGTCAGCACGAATTGTTGTACGGTCACGTTCATGTCCTTGCTGGTGACCGTGCCGGAGTCGCCCACGATAATCTCAAAACACCAGATTTCACTCCCCTTGCTGTGCGCGGCCTGGACCTGGCCGGCTTCGATCCATTTATCCTCGACGGCCGCCAGACCGTTCTCAATTTTGGCGACCGACGCATACTGGCTGCCATCATAGTTCGGCGTGAACTGGATGTTGGGTGAGGTGTCCCGCAGGGGATGTCCTTGGACGGGGGATGCCGGGGTTGCCGGCGATGGCGTGGGTGCAGGTATTATATTGGTGTCCACCTTGGCGGTGGGTGGGAGCGATGGAGACTCGGCCGCTGGCGTTGCGGGCGGGGAACTCGGGGCCGGGTTGGTTGCTGTTGAGCCGGCCGCAGACGGCTTCAAGGAGGTGACGATCGTTTTTTTGGAGTTGGTTCCGCTTGTTGAAGGGCGGATGTATTGCAGACACAATCCGACAATCAGGACAGTGGCCGTGGCGATCCCGATCAGGGCGAGAACCGTCACGGTCCGCTGGCTCAGTAGAGGCTTGGTGGTGGAGGGGGATTTCCGGGTGACGGGTGGCCGGGATGGTTTGCGGCCGGAGGGCGCGGGCGTGGACGCGCCGGGGATGAGGAACGCTTGCTTGCAGGTGGGGCATGACGCCTTCTTCCCTGCGAGATGTTCTCCACACTCGATGTGCTGACCGCAACTGGGACACGCGAATTTCATCTGCCGGACCTTGGTGTTGCGGGATTGTGGTTCAGGTTCAAGGTCATTGCAAGCGGCTCATGAGGTCGGAACCCCTTGCGTGGGCGGGAAACGAAGCCAGGTCTCCCGGGCTGTTCCGATTTCGCAAGACGCCGCGCCGTAAGTCGCCCAGGAATTCACTCCAAAAAAAGCCTTGCGTCAAAAAAAGACAACATGCATACTGTAGATGTTGTCATACCGAGAGAGGTCGCCTGATACAATCAATAGAGGGAGCTAACATGAAAAAGAGCATAGCAGCAATCGCAGCGTTGGTTGCCGTGTCGGTGTTGGCATTGTCCAGCCCGGCTCAGGCGGCCGAAGAACAGGATAATTACGTCAGCAAGATGGTCCGTGGCTGGAGCAATCTGGGGACCTTCTGGATTGAAATCCCCAAGCAAATCTATGTGGTGTCCCAGCAGCGTGACGCGGGCACGGGCCTTCTGTTCGGCGGAATGAAGGGTCTCGGCTTCGCGGTGGCTCGCCTCGGCGCGGGCATCTACGAAGGCGCGACGTTCTTCCTGCCGAAGTACGAGCCGATCATGGATCCTCCGGTCGTCTGGCCGTTTGAGGAAGCCGGAACGCTCGCCAGCAAGTAGCGGGCAGGTTCGGATTGCAGTTCGTCGAAAAAGGAAGCTTGACAGTTTTCGGGTGTTCGAGCTAAGTAAGCGGGTAGTTGGAGTCTGAGGAAGTTTACAAACAAAAGAATCTCGGCTTGGGGACAAGCTTCGCCACCCCTGCCAGAGAGGTCAAAGCGCGAAGCTAGTCAACAGAGGAGCGAATAGAACGTATGAAGAAACTGAGCATCTGCCTGGCGGCCATTGCGGCCATTGCTGTTCTGGGTATGTCCTCGGTCAGCGCGGCCGAGGAACAGGACAATCACATCAGCAAGCTTGTGCGTGGCTGGACCAATCTGGGAACCTTCTGGATTGAAATCCCCAAGCAAATCTATGTGGTTTCTCAGCAGCGTGACGCGGGTACAGGCCTTCTGTTCGGCGGAATGAAGGGTCTCGGCTTCGCGATTGCTCGCCTCGGTGCGGGCATCTACGAAGGCGCGACGTTCTTCCTGCCGAAGTACGAGCCGATCATGGATCCTCCGGTCGTCTGGCCGTTTGAGGAAGCCGGAACGCTCGCCAGCAAGTAAGCTGGGTTCCGAAGAAAGATGTAATCAGAAAGGAGCCGGAGCAATCCGGCTCCTTTTTGTTTTTGTGGGGGACGCGCCACACCCATTCGACGGCAGGGCCGCCCGGACCGTTCGGGAGACGGCCCGAAGATGGGCGTGAGGGGTTGGGACGTCCCCAACCCGGACCTCATTCTCCACGCGCCCATCATTTCCCTCTTGCGTTTCGGGCCGGGGTGACGAATCATCCCGGCCCTTTGCTGGGAACAAGCGATGAAGCCCAACGCTGACAAATCAAACGACAAGATCAAGCCCGTTGACGGCACCACTGCGGTCGCAACCGTTGCGGCCACGGCGCCGGAAGAGTTGCCGCTGGACCTCCAGCTTCTGGATTTCTGGGACAAGAACAAGAAACCGATCATCATGGCCGCCTGCATCCTCGTCGCAGGCGGGAGCGTGTATTTGGCCGGGGATTGGTGGCTGGAACAGAAACGCGTCCAGCAGGGGCGTGCGCTCGCGGAGGCGAAGGAGGGGAAGGAACTCGTCGCCGTCGCCAGCCAGTATCGCGGCGAAAATGTCGGCGCGTATGCGCTGTTGTTGCTGGCGGACCAGCAATACCAGGATGGCAAGTACGCTGACGCGGAAAAAACCTACCAACGGTTCGCGGACGAGTATCCCAAACATCCCATGCTTGGGGCAGCGCTCTACGGCAAAGGCGCGGCACGCGAGAGTCAGGGCGATTATACCGGCGCGATCACCATCTATCAGCGCGGCGTGGATGCGCCTGGCAACACGAATCTCTTCGACACCCGTTATGCCATCGCCCGTTGCCTGGATGCGACGAAGCAATGGAAACGGGCGCGTCAGAGTTACGAGGATCTCATGGCCGCCGCCCCCAATAGTTCGTGGGCCGAGCGTGCGCGCAGCCGTATCATCGTTCTGGAACGCGAAGCGCGCGCCCGTGGTGAGTCGCTCGCGCCGCCC
>CAZAAF010000181.1:0-8478 GCA_964482575.1 uncultured Verrucomicrobiota bacterium
CAGGAAATGCTCAGCCCCACAAGTTATATCATGGGCGCAGGTCTCGGCGAATCGGTCGCGCTCATCACCGACGGCAGATTCAGCGGCGGCACACGCGGCGCATGCATCGGCCACGTCAGCCCCGAGGCGGCGGAAGGCGGCCCCATCGGCTTGCTCAAGGCCGGTGACCGCATCCGCATCGATTTCCCGAACCGGAAGATCGACATCCTGGTACCCGAAACCGAACTGGCGGAGCGCAAGAAGAGCTGGAAGCCGGTGATGCGCGATCTCGGTGGCTGGCTCGCCCGCTACCGGAAGCTCGTCACCAACGCGAGTCAGGGCGGAATTCTGGGCTAGGACGAGGTGCGCCGGAAAGTTGGTGTGCCAGCTTCATTCGGACTGTTTCCGCACCAACGCCGCGCGCGCTGGCGAAACTCGGCGACGACTCGGGCGTGCCGATGCTGATGGAGTTGCTCGACGCCGACCAGGTGTTGCTGCGCAACCACGCGCAACGGTTGCTGGCGGAGATCAGCGGGCGCGACTTTGGCAAGGACCGCAGGGCGTGGACGCAGTGGTGGAGCCAGCGTCCGGCCAGCCCGGCCGCCGGAAAATGAACCGCCGCCACCGCGTCACTTTTCCTTCACCGGCCACGAGACGAGGCGGAGCATGACGGGGTCCGGCAGCGGGCCGGTGCGCGGACGGTCGCGATTGGCGGGAAGGGTCTCCCACGTCAGCAGGAAGCGCCGGTCGGGCGGGGGCGTGCCGATGTCGCCGGCATTTCGCTTTTGCATGCCCGGGAACGATGACTCGATCTTGCCCAGCCCCGCCGGTCTGGATGCCTTACGCGGCGGCGGCTTTGCGCCGGGGATTGGCCGGAGCGTGGCTTCGTCCAGGACCCATGTGGCGGGGCCGCGGCCATTGCGGCAGGCGAGCAGAAGCCTGCCGTCGCCGATGGATTCGACCGCGCCGACGTGCACCTCGCTGGGGATCGACCCGCCACCGCTGAATTCCCAGTGGTAGCCCTTCCAGTCGCTGACCTGCACGACCTTCCAGCCGGACGCCTCGCGCCGCGCGGCGAAGATCTGCAGGTCGCCGTTCGCATCGTACTTGTGATACGTGATGACCGGCCGCCGGGCGCTGTCGAAGCCGAGGGCGTTGCCGCCGTTGATGACGCCGCCGTGCGGCGGCACGGGGTCCACGATCTCGCCGGTCTGCAAAGTGATTGGCAGCGTAAGCGGCTTGCCGGAGGAGTCGGTCCAGGTCACCAGGTCGTCGCTGCGCGCGTAGCTCAGGTCGTGGTTGCTGGAGCAGTCGCTGGTGTTGCGCCAGACCCAGACCACGTGGAAACGCCCGTCCGGGCCGGGCCGCGGCACGCTCGCGTAGGCGTTCATCTTGCCCAGGCCGCTCATCAACGGAGTGGCGAGGAGTCGCGACCACGCGCCCGTCTTTTCGTCATAGACATTGTAGAGATCGTCGCCGCTGCCGCTGCGGCCGTCGCGGTAACGGAAAATCAGCCGGCCGCTCTTGTCGCGGAGAAAAATCGGATACGTCACGCGCTGTTCGCGGTCGCTCGTCATCGTCCGTTGGACGAGCGAGGCGGCATCGAATGGTTTCTCGCTGCGGAAATACACCAGCGGCACTCAGTGCATGTTGCCCGAGACGTGTAGATGACCGTCGCGGTCGATCGCCATCGTCACGTAATGGTGCGAATCCCAGGCGAGGGTCGAGGGGAGCTTCGTGATGGTCCAGCGGGTGGAATCCAGCATCCGTTGCGCCACCGACAGCTGCCGTTGCGCGTCGTAGTAAGCGACGAACTGGTGCGGCGGATGCGTCAGCAGGCAGAAGCCGACCGGATGCCCCGCCCAGACCGGCTCGATGTCCATCTTTTCGACATCGGCCGCCAGCGCCACCCCGCCAAGCAGGTCTACAGTCAGGAGGAGATGGAAAAGTGTTTTCATGGTCACATATTGGTCCGATCCGGTTGTTTGATCGGATTAGTCATTTCCCGGAGTTCGATCCGGGATTTGGCCGCCGCCGCACTACTTCGAATCCACCTGCAGCGTGAAGGTCTGGGCGGGCGGGATGTCTTTCTCCCACGTCCGGTGATAAATGATTTTCAGCGTGGTCTTGCCCTTGCCGACGATGCTGAACTTGAACTGCTGCACGCCGCCCGCGCCAACCAGTTGCGGCTGGTTCAGGATGTACTTGGTCTCGCCGGCTTTGAGGATGGCCTTGTCGGCGTTCACGATCTCCCACATGTAGCCGGTCGTGTAGTTGCCCTTCAGCCGGATGTCGAGGTCGTCGCCAGGCGATGTGGTAAAGGTCTTGCCCGAATCGGTTTCCTTGAAAGTCCCGCCGCCCACGCCGACCGATGCGCACGCGAACGAAAACACCGCCAGGGCGGTGGCAAAAAATGTGACCAGTCCTTTTCGATTCATGCTCGTTTCCTATGCTCGGGTTTTCTCGCGCTGCTTTGCAACGCCGGGAAAGTCTGGCTTATCGGGCGCTGTGGATAAAGACAATAAGACAGGTGTCGAACGACGGTGTTTGCAGTTTCAACGTGCCGTGTTCGCGGTCCAGGACGACGGTGGCTTCCTTCAGCGGCGTCTCGGGGACGTTGCCGCCCGTCTCCGGCGTTGCATAGGCGGCCTGCACGTCGCGCCCGCGCCATGCGTCGGGAAGGCGGATGGTGGTCGTGAGGGCCGGGGCGGGATGAAGCGTGTCGGTCTCGACGACGAGATCGCAGTTGTTGAGGTCGAGTGTCAGCAGGGGACCGGCCTTGTCGGTCCCGTCGTTGAGATTGACGCCAACGGTGGCGGGCGCGTCGGTTTCCAGCCGCGGATGGAAATCCGGCCAGTCGAGCAACTCCGCCATGCGCCGTGCGGCAGTGGCTTCGCGGTCCTTCCGCCAGTAAGTGGCGCCGGGTTTGTCGGCAACGATGCGCGCGCCCGTCAGTGAGAAACCCTGTTCGCGCGCCGCGAGATAACGCTCCGGGCCGTGGCGCGTGCCGGTCTGGCCGGTGACGACGACGCGGCCGCTGGACGCGATGTAGCGGCGCAGTTCCTCCTGTTGCGCGTCGGTCAACACCAGCATCGACGGCAGCACGACGACCGGGTAGCGCGCGAGGTTCTTTGCCGTCAGGTCCTGTTCCAGCACCACGTCCCACTGGCGGTGCGTGTCGCCGAGGAAATCGCACCAGCCGCAATACTCGTCCACGCACAGGTCCGCCAACGGATTGCCGACGTTCATCGAGGCGATCTCCGACCACGCCGAGTGGACGACCGCGACATCGGCGAGGTAGCGGCGGTGGCTCAGGCGAGGCGCCTGCGCGCGGATGAACCGGTTGATGAAGCCCGCGCTCTGCGGTGTGCCGGGCGAGTAGCCGTCGAGGTACCAGTGGCCGAAATCGAGCAGCCCGCGGTAGGCGAGGCAGTCGAACGCGAGGACCTTGTGCAGGTTCTCGTGGCCCGCGCCGGACTTGTCCTGGCTGACGGAGAGGCTCGGCCAGCAGAACGGCGCGTCGGAGATGGCCGCACCGAGCCGTGTGACGTAGCCGGCGCGCCCCTTCGGCGGCAGGCCCATCGGCCGCAGTCCCCACCAACCGTGCACCGTGCTCCACTCGAAGTGCGCGATGTCGCATGTCCCCTTCATCAATGCGCCGCCCAGTGGGAAGGGGATGGTGTTGCCGAAGACGGCGCAATCGATCTGTTCCCGCTGCGCGCACGCCTTCGCCGCGGCGTAAAACGCGCGGTGATACGCCAGTGCCTGTTCGACGAGATGGATGCGGTAACAGCACCAGACCGGGTCGGTGGTCCACTTGCGGTTCAGGGGTTGCCAGCGTTTGCCGCGCGACTCGAACGGCTTGTCCCGGATGTACGCGGTGATGTCGAACGTGGCGATGTCCGCGATGCCCATGGCCTCCAGTTGGGCTTTCGTGAACTGACGGCGCATCGTGTCGCGGAACGTCTGTTGCGACCAGAGGCCGAACGCGCTCAGCGTGGCGTAGCCGAGATTGTTGTCGCCAAAGTTGTCGGCATGGATGCCGTCGGGTCGCAGCCTGGGGATGATGTTCTCGATCTCGCGGCAGACGTAGTCGCGGAGCTGCGGGTTGGTGAAGTCGAGGTCCACCAGCCGCACGGTCTGCCAGCCCGTCTTGCTCCGCACCTCGGCGCGGTCGCTTTGCCTGCCGGAAAGTTTCGCCAGCCCGCTGCGCTCGGCCATGTCGTCGGTGATGCGTGGGTTGCTGGAGTAGTCGAACTTCCACGTCCCGTCGAGCCCGCGCCGCGTCAGGGTTGCATAGAGATTGGTGGCGGGCTGGCCGTCGGGCGTCGTGAACGGTTTCAGATGATACGCTTTCGCGGTCGGGAAGGGCGCCCACGGCACGTCCTGCATGAACGCCTCGAGGCCGAACCATCGCGCGGTGAGCGGTTCATCGCCTTTCCACCACGGCAGCGACCAGCCGGTGTGCTTCATTTTCCCGTCGGCGGTGAAGAAACCGGCGTAATCACCAATCTCGCCGAGGTCGTAATACACGAGGCGCTTGACGCCGGCCTTCTGGAGCTTGTCGCGGACGCCATCGACCGTGCCTTGCTGCGCCTGCATGTCCAGGAACCAGAAGCCGTACCAGCCGAGCGTGCTGATGCCGCGCACCGCGCCGGGCTGGATCGTCTCCAGACCCTCCGCATGATGCCCGACGCTGGCCACAGGCGTGCAGGTGTGCCACCAGGGTTCGCTGGCCGTGAGCGCGCCGGCCGCCGCCATCCAGAGGATGGCGAGGTACAGCGCGCATTTTCGGCAGGGTACCATCGGGATCTACTTCGCAGGCTTCACGACCCTCGGCGGGCCGGCGATGTCGAGCACGACGACCGTCGCAATCTTGTCGGGCGCCGCGGCGGGCAGGGCGATGGTGACGCCGTTCTCGCCGGTCGTCGTTTTGAACGTCCGGCTGTTGCCGAGCAGGTGCGCTCCTGCTGGCTTGTTGATGAGGCCGGGCAGAAGGAGCTTGCCGTCCTTCGGCCAGTTGAACACATGCAGGTAGAGCCGCGTCTTGCCGCCGCTGAGTTTCTTCTGCGTGCAACGCCCCCACGTGAGCGCGTCAAACGGGCTGGCTTGCGTCGCATAGATGGCCTCACCGTTCTTCTTCATCCACGCGCCGATGGCGTGCATGGACTTGACGGTTTCCTCCGGGACGCTGCCATCGCCCTTCGGGCCGATGTTCAGCAGGTAGTTGCCGCCCTTGCTGGCGATGTCCACGAGGTTGCGGATGAGGGTCTCGTCGGATTTCCACGCGTGGTCATGCTCGCTGTAGCCCCACGTGGTGTTCAGCGTCATGCACGTTTCCCAGTCCACCCCCGGCATGCCGGTCGCGGGGATGTGCTGCTCCGGCGTGATGAAATCGCCGTACTTCGGGTCGAGCTGCGGGATGAACCCCTCCGTGCCCATGCCCGACCAGCCCGCCTCGGTGCTGCGGAAGAGCCGGTTGTTCATGATGATCGCCGGCTGCCTGGCGCGCACCTCGGCCATGAGGTCGAACGCGCGCCACGCCTCCTGTCCCTGGAAATCCTGCGAACTGTAGTCCCACCAGAGTACGTCCACCGGGCCGTAGTGGGTCATCAGTTCGGCGACCTGCCGGTGGAGGTAGTCCACGTACTTCGCGTGGTCGCGCTCGCCGTTGGGATACGGCTTGCCCTTGAGCGGGTGGGGAAGCTGTTTCGACTTCGCATAGGCGTACTGGTCGTGATGCCAGTCGATGACCGAGTGATAAAACCCGACGCGCAATCCCTCGGCGCGGCAGGCCTCGACGATTTCCTTCACGAGATCGCGGTGCAGCTTTGCGCCGGCGTTGTAGTCGCCGGCCTTCGAGTCGAACAACCCGAAACCCTCGTGATGCTTGGTCGTGAAGACGACGTAGCGGCAGCCGGCCTCCCGGGCGAGCTTCGCCCATGCGCGCGCGAACCCCGGCTTCGGCGTGAACTTCGGCAGTGCCGCCGCCGCATAGGTGTCGGTGTCCGCCTTCACGCGCTGCTGGATCCACTCCATGCCGCCGGTCTTGCCGACGGGCTTGCCTTCCCACGTGCCGGCGAGGCCGGAGTAGAGCCCCCAGTGCACGAACATGCCGAACCGCGCCTCACGCCACCACTGCATCCGCGCGTCGCGTTGGGCGGACGTCTCCGCCTTCGGCGCGTCACCGGGAGTCTTGTGCGATGGGGGGGTGCTTTGGCAACCGACGAGTGTGATCAATCCGGCGAGGGCAAGGGTTCGGCGCATAAGGTTTCCTTTCGTCACGCGCGGGCAGCCTACTGCATCGTACGCGCCTGACAATTGGAAAAAGAGGGAAATCGTAGCCCGCGACTCCGTGGCGAGATGATTCCATGGTGTCCCGCGACGGAGTCGCGGGCTACGATTTCGTCGCGTCGTCCGCGCCAGGGAGCGACAAAGAGCCGCGTGAATGAGGCAGGAAGTCAGCCGCAGAGGGCAGGGGAGACCCGCGAAATACACGGAAGACGGACGGAAAGCCGCTCCGTGTTCCGTATTTCATCCGTGGCTCTTCTTACCCGCCTTCGCCAGCTTCTCCGCCGCTTCGCGCAGGGTGGCTGGGCGCTTCGCGAAGACGAACCGCAGCTTCTGTCGGCCCAGCGCGCGATCGTGATAGAAACTGCTGCCCGGCACGGCGGCGACACCCACGCGCTGGACCAAATCGTGCGCGAAGGCCACATCATCGGGAAAACCGAAGCCGGAAATGTCCGTCATGATGTAATAGGCGCCATGCGGCTTGAAGCACCGGAAGCCTGCCGACTCCAGCGCGCCCATCATGAAATCGCGCTTCTCCACATACTCCCGCGACAACCCCTCATAGTACTCGCGCCCGAAGCCGAGCGCCGTCGCCACGCCCTCCTGCAACGGCGCGGGCGCGCCGACGGTGAGGAAGTCGTGCACCTTGCGGATGGCGTTGGTCAGGTGCGGCGGCGCGATCACCCATCCGACGCGCCAGCCGGTGGCGCTGTAGGTCTTGCTCGCGGCGTTGATCGTGATGGTCTGCTCCGCCATGCCCGGCAGCGTGGCCATGCTCACGTGCTCGCAGCCGTCATAGACGATGTGCTCGTAAATCTCGTCCGTCACCGCCACCACGCCCCATTGCTGGCAAAGTTGGGCGATGGCCGACAGCTCCCCGCGTGAGAAGACCTTGCCGGTCGGGTTGTTCGGCGTGTTGATGATGATGGCCTTGGTGCGGTTGTTGAACGCCGCGGCCAGCTCGCGTTCGTCGAAGCTCCAGTCCGGTTCGTGCAGGGTCACATAGCGCGGCGTCGCGCCCGAGAGGATGCCGTCGGGACCGTAGTTCTCGTAGAACGGCTCGAAGACCACGATCTCATCGCCCGGGTTGATGATCGCCATCAGCGACGAAATCATCGCCTCGGTCGAGCCGCAGGTGACGGTGATCATCGTTTCCGGGTCCGCCGCGAGGCCCGGATGCCACGCCGTCTTGGCGGCGATGGCGTCGCGGAGGCGTTTGGCGCCCCAGGTGATGGCGTATTGGTTGATGTCGGCCGCAATGGCGTCCATCGCGGCGCGCTTCATCGCCTCCGGCGCGGGAAAATCGGGGAAGCCCTGTGCGAGATTGAGGGCCCGGTGCTGCTGCGCCAGCCGCGTCATGCCGCGGATGACGGATTCGGTGAAGCCCTGCACGCGCTGGGAGATCAGCGAATGGCCGGCGGACGGTATGGAGTTTTCGTTCTTCAAGCGCCCGCAGCCTACCGCATCGCCCACGGCTGACAATCGGAAAAAGAGGGATATCGTAGCCCGCCACTCCGTGGCGGGATGTTTCCATGGTGTCCCGCGACGGAGTCGCGGGCTACGATATCGTCGCGTCGCCCGTGCCTGACGACGAGAAACTGGGCGAAAAAAGGCATGCATTACGCCAGGACGCGGAGGGGCGACCGCGAATGACGCTAATGGGCGCGAATGGGGAAGGGAAATCCTGATTCGCGTTGATCCGCGATATTCGCGGCAGTCTCTCCGCCTTTCGTGGTTTCCCTCAATCCAAGTTCCATCCGTGGCTCCCAATCCTCCCGCGGCAGGAGGAGACTACACCACGTCGGATTCGAGTTCGCCGGTGCGCAGGCGGGTGCGGATGCGGTCGCCGGGGCGGACCTGCGCCGCATCGGTCAGCGCTTTGCCGTCGGCAGCGCGCGTGGTGATGCTGTAGCCGCGGTTCAGGACGTTCTGCGGGCTGAGCAACGCCAGCCGGCTGTTCAGTTCCTTCAGCACATGCTGCCGCTCCTGCCGCCAGTTCTTCAGCGCCTGCGCCTGCCGTCCGGCGAGATTCTCCAGCCGCTGGCGATACTGCGCGATGCGCGCAGCCGGGCTGAGCCGCGCCAGTTGCTCCCCGAACAGGTCGATCTGTCCCCGGTGCGTCTCGAGCCGCCGCCGGGCGGCGTCCTCGATGGAGACCAGCGCGTCATCCACACGTTGCTGGTATTGGCGGACCAGTTCGGCCGGCCG
>CAZAAF010000182.1:0-8435 GCA_964482575.1 uncultured Verrucomicrobiota bacterium
CGCTCACTTCCAAATGGATGGCGCCGGGCGGTTGACGCTGCCCACCTTGAACGATGAACTGCCATCCCGGGACGATCCCGCGGTCGTGTCCACACAACGTGCGTTGCAACGTGACTTGCAGACGATCGCAGCAACATGTTTGAAACAACGCCGCTCGGAGCAACCGCCGGAGTCGGCAACGATCGGGGGTGGGGCGACAACGGAAGTCATGAGTGCGGCGGCGTATGAACAGAATCTGCGTGCGAGCCAGTTCTTTGCCGCCATTCGAAGCGGGAAGCTCCTGCAGAAACCCGTGCCAACCAGGGAGGCTGAGGTTCGTGTCGATGTCAGCCCTTTTCACTGGCACACGGTGGTCATCCACGAGTACTATACGCACGTGGCCTTGCGCGCCGTGCGGACGCGGGACGGTGATCTGACACAGGGGTTCGTGATTGATCATGCGGTGATCGAGGAGATGTTGCGGGGCACGAAGTTTCCCACCCAATTCCTGACGGGCAAGCCCCAGGGCACCACCGAGGCGGCTGTTCCATTGGCGCCGGCGGTATGGCGCGTGTCGGTGTTTGCCGGGCACGCCATGGCGGTGGCCCGCAATACCAGCCGCGAGGCGCGCGAGAATTTCACACGCTCGTTTTCCAATCGCGTCACGGGCGCGGCCATCATCGGCTTGTGCGTGGTGGTCCTGGTGTGGCGGGCGGAGCGCCTGGCGCAGCAGCGGTCGCAGTTCGCGGCGTCAGCGGCGCACGAATTGCGCACGCCGCTGACGGGCTTGCGGATGTACGCCGAGATGCTCGCCGAGGGGCTCGGCGATCCCATGCGTTCGAAGGAGTACGCGCGCCGCATTGCGGGCGAGGTGGAGCGGCTGGGGCGTGTCGTCGCCAACGTGTTGGGCTTTTCGCGGTTGGAGCGCGGCACCTTGCGGGTGCGGCCGGAACCGGGGGATCTGGCGGCGGCGGTGCGTGAATGCGTCGCCCGGCAGCAAGCGGCGTTGGAGGCGGCCGGCGCGCGCGTCGAGATGACCCTGGCCGGCGACCTGCCGCCGGTGAGTTTCGACCGGGATGCCGTCGCCGAAATCCTTCAGAACCTCCTCGACAACGCGGAAAAATATTCGCGCGAGGCCACGGACCGCACCTTTCGCGTGACGCTGGGCCGCGCCGCCGGCACGGTGTCGTTGACCGTGGCGGATCGGGGGCCGGGTATTTCCGCCGCCATGCGCCAGCGGCTCTTCCGGCCGTTTGCCCGCGGCGGTGGTGCGGATGCGCCGGCGGGCCTCGGGCTGGGGCTCGCGTTGGTGCAGGCGCTGGCCAACGCCCAGGGCGCGACCGTGGATTGCGAGGACGCACCCGGCGGGGGTGCGTTGTTTGTCGTGAAGTTCCCCATCCGGTAGCGCTGGCATCTTCTGCCAGCTCGTGGGTGTTCAACCGCTCCTCTTTTCGGCGGCGGCCGTTCTTTTACAGCCCTTTTACTTTTCGATGGACGCGTTGCCGGTAAGTTGGATTGCGGACAGAAGAACAACCAACGGAAAGGAGACGACCATGAATCCGAAACCAACCAACCCCACCGTCAATCACCGCCGGTCGTACGGATTTACTCTCGTGGAATTGCTGGTGGTGATGGCCATCATTGCCATCATGGCGGGCATGTTGATGCCACAGATTGGGCAGTCGATGGAAAAAGTCCGGCGCCTGGCGTGCGCCAATAACCTGCAGCAGATTGGCCTGGCCTTGCGGGCCTATTCGCAGGACAACGAAGGACGCTATCCGTTCACGGGCGCGGCGGGCGACAGCGCGAACAAACACTTTGCGTTGATGTTCCCGCGATGGATCAACAAGGAGGGTGTGTTTATCTGCCGCAGTGCCGCCCCGCGGGGGTACCGGGCCGATGATGTCACCGATTCGCACGGCAGTACCCGGGCGGAGACGTTGAAACCCGGCGAAAACAGCTACGCCTACGCCTTTGGTCTCGGTGGGCCGAGCACCGATGATGGACCCTTGGCGTGCGACCAGCTCGCCGATGCTTCCGTGTCGGCTCCCAAATGGGCGAAACAGGGAGTGGGCAGCAACCACGGCGAAGAAGGCGGGAATGTGCTCTATATGGACGGTCATGTGGATTTTCTCCAGGCCGGCGCGCAAGGAAGTTGGCCGGCTCGAAAGGCCAAGCTTCAATCCCTGCTTGGCAGCAAGACCTGCGATCCCGCCAATGCGGAACGTTCACGGGAAGACCAGTAAGGAGGCGGGCTTGCTCAACGTCCGGGGCCTGTCAGAACGGAAACCGAAGCCGTGGTGGCCAACGGAATGGACGGGCGCTCCAAACGGAGATAACTCGGCCGTCGTCGGCGGTCTTCACGGGGCGTGATGTTGAACCGCCGGTGGTAGTCGCGGGAAAACTCCTGCGACCGGGCATAACCGACACGGAAGGCGATCTCGGTAATGGGCAGGTCGGAGTGTTGTACCAGGCCACGGGCGTACCCGAGGCGGATTTCCTTCAGCCGCTTCATGGGGGGGACTCCGGTGGCGGCTTTGCAGGCCCGGGTGATGGTGCGCAGGCTGAGTCCCCCGAGACGCTGGATGGAGGCCAGCGTGAGGGGTTCTTCGAGACGGGTCCTTAGCTGTTTCTCAATGCGCCACCAGAGTCGGATGCCGGCTTGGGGCGCGGGTTTCAAACGAGCGTGTGACAACAATTGTTGGAGGAGTTCCAGCAATAGCTGGTGGCCGCGCAACTGGCGTTCCAACGGCGCCAACGAATGGTCGCGCCAGACGGCCAGCAACTGGCGCCCCAGCCGCAGCGTTGCCGGGCCGGCACGAAACACACGCCGGTCATCGGGGGGCGGCGGAATCGTGGGGGCCAGAAAGTTGATCGTGATGAAATGCCACGGGGCGCGAAGGATCTCGCCGCGGACCGGTTCGTTTTCGTGATACCACACCACTGTGTTGGGACCGAACGCCTCGGCGCGGCCTTCGGCCCATTGACGGACGGTCCCCGCGGTGACGAGATGGAGCAAATGTCCCGGCAGGCTCTGGGCTTGGAATGATCCGGCTTGGGTTCTCTTCACCTCGTCCACCAGGACCAGCCGCTCCACGGGGGTGGAGAGTCCCGCTTTCGCTGCGATGTCAGTCTGTCCGCCCATAGGCATGAGGTGTGCGGTTCGAGGGTGCGAGGATGAAACAGGGTGGCAAGAATAGCGACATTTTTCCGACAGCACCGCGAAGCGTCTGCGGGGGATATCCGGTATAGAGGACTCATCGTGAGGATTCGGCTTGTCGGCAAATGGACGTGTTGGCCCGCACGTCCCACCCGGCGCCGCACCGGGGCTGCAATTTTGTTTGTTGGAATCAATACGCCCGCTTCTGGCATCATGTCGTGACGTGGTTGTTGGGCAGGCAAAAAGGAGTTGGTTATGAACCTGCATATTGTGTGGTTGGTGTTCCTCTTCCTGACGGTCAACATGCTTGCGGGCGAGCCCCGCGACGCGACGGTGGCGGCAAAGTCCTTGCTGGGCCGTTTGTTGCCAAAGCACGCCAACGCATTCGCGTTCGAGTCCGTCGCCGGGGAGAACGGTCGGGATGTTTTTGAGATCGAAAGCCGCGATGGGCGGATCGTCATCCGTGGCAATAATGGCGTGGCGATGACGATGGGGTTGAACTGGTATCTCAAGTATCACTGCCACTGCCATGTGTCGTGGTACGGCGACCAACTCAACCTGCCACAGCCCTTGCCACGTGTGGAACCGAAGGTGCGGCGTGTAAGCTGGGCGGCGCATCGCTATTTTCTCAACTACTGCTGCTTCGGCTACTCGCTGCCCTGGTGGGATTGGGCACAGTGGGAACGGTTGATTGACTGGATGGCGCTCAACGGCGTGAACATGCCGCTCGCCGTCACGGGACAGGAGGCTGTCTGGCAGGCTGTGTGCCGCCGCCTCGGCATGCGTGAGGCCCAGACCACGGAATTTCTCGCAGGACCGCCGTATCTGCCATTCCAATGGATGGGGTGCCTCGACGGATACGGCGGGCCGCTGCCCGGAGACTGGATTGCACAACACGAGGAACTGGAGCGGAAGATTCTCACCCGCGAGCGTGAACTTGGCATGACGCCGGTGTTGCAGGGGTTCACCGGCCACGTGCCCGCCGCCGTCGCACAGCTTTTCCCGAAGGCTCCGTTGCAACGGATCAAATGGATTGAATGGGAAACCTGCCTGCTTGATCCGCTGGACCCGCTCTTTGGGAAGATAGCCCGGATCTTTCTGGAAGAGCAGGCCAGGCGGTTTGGCAGCGACCATCTGTACGCGGCGGATACGTTCATCGAGATGGTGCCGCCCAACGGTGACCCCAAGTATCTCGCCGACCTCGGTCGCGCCATTTATGATGGCATGGCGGCGAGCGACCCGCACGCCGTTTGGGTGTTGCAAGGATGGGCATTCATGCACCAGCGGCAGTTCTGGACACAGCCGCGTTTCAAGGCGTTCCTGGACGCGATTCCGAATGACCGCATGGTTGTGCTTGATCTCTACTGCGAATCCACACCGATGTGGGACAAGACCGACGCGTTTTGCGGTAAACCATGGCTTTGGTGCAATGTGCAGAGTTTTGGGCGCACCGTGGGCTTGGGGGCGGCGCTGGAGCGCAACAACGGTGGCCTGCTCGCCGCACGGCATGACCCGAAGGGCGGCCGGCTCGCCGGAGTCGGCTTTGTCAATGAGGGGTTGTGCTACAACCCGGTCGCCTACGACCAGTTGTTTGAGAATGCATGGCGCGACGAGGCGGTTGATTTGAAGGGTTGGCTCGACGACTACGCGCACCATCGCTATGGCAAAACCAACGCGAGGGCGCGGCACGCCTGGCAAATCCTGGGTGAGACGGTCCTCAATCATCCGACCCGAAGCGTTTCGGCCATCACCTCCGTGCCGACGCTGGCCCGGCCGCGTTGGTCGGCGTCGTATGACCCGGTTCGTCTGGCCGAAGCGTGGCATGACCTGCTGCAGGCGGCGGACGAACTCGGAAAGACGGATACCTTCCGATTCGACCTCGTGAATGTCGCGCGGCAAGTGTTGGCCGATCACGCCGGACGGCTCCAGGGCGACATGGCCAGAACCTGGCGCGCGAAAGACGCCGCCGGGCTTGAGAAAACGTCGCAGCGGTTCCTGGAGCTGATTCATGACCTCGACGAATTGCTTGCCACACGGCGGGAGTTCCTGTTTGGCGGCTGGATCGAGGACGCCAAACGCTGGGGCGGGACGCCCGCGGAACGTGCGAAATGCGAATGGAACGCCCGTCGCGTCCTGACGCTCTGGGGCGAAACCCAGGCGATCAATGACTACGCACGCAAGCAATGGTCCGGCATGCTCGACGGTTACTACGCTCCGCGATGGAAACGGTTCCTCGACGCGGCAGCCGATGCATTGCGCCGCCACGAGCCGTTTGACGAAAAAATCTTCAACCGGGAACTTCTGAAGTGGACCGCGCAATGGTCCGACCGGTGCGAGGTGTTTCCAACCCAACCGTGCGGTGACAGCGTCGCCATCGCGCGGAAGCTCTGGGATAAATACGCCGATGGCTTCAAGCCCGAACCGGTTGAGCGTGACGCCGTCAGTCTCACCACCGGCAAGCCGGCGACTTGTTCCAGCGCACTGCCCCCGTATCCCGCGCGCCTCGCCAATGACGGCATCCGCTCCGATACCCGGAGTTTCTGGGCCACGGATGTGAGCCGCGACCCGGTGCCTTGGTGGCAGGTGGATTTGGAGAAACCAACAACGGTCGGACGTGTGGTGGTTGTCGGTTTCTATGGCGACAACCGGCACTATGGCTTCACGGTCGGGGTTTCCAACGATGGACAGCACTGGGAGATGGTCGCCGACCAACGTGGCAACACGACACCGTCCACCGCGGAGGGATACGTCTGCGTTTTCCCGCCGCGCCCGGTTCGTTATATCCACGTCACCCAAACCCACAATTCCGCCAACACCGGCCGCCATCTCGTCGAGGTGATGGCCTTTGAAAGGTAAAGACGATGATTCGCTGGATGGCTCTCTTCCTGTTTCTCGCCGGCAGCGTGATGGCGGCGCCTGTGGCGCAGGTGATTCCCCAGCCGCGTGAGATGAACCCGACCGGTGCTGATTTCATCCTGGGGCCGGACGCAGGCGTGGTGCCGGGCAAGTCGGATGATGCACAGGACCGCTTTGCGGCGGAACTGCTGTGCGAGGAATTAAGAACCGGGATTTCCAGCCGGGCGAAACGGCCGATTCTCATCGGGATTGCGAGCCGCGATGCCGCCGTGCGCACGGTGTGCGAGCAACGCGGATTGACCGTGGCTTCGGAACTGGGTGACGAGGGGTATGTGCTCGATGTCAACGCCGATGGTGTCGTTGCCGCAGCCAACTCGGCTCCCGGCGTGTTTTACGCGGTGCAAACCCTGCGTCAACTGATGAAGCGATTGCCGGATGGACGTGTGGCCATCAGCGGGGTGCGTATTCGCGACTGGCCGGGGTTGCGTTACCGGGGGTGCCAGGACGACATAAGCCGCGGGCCGGTGCCGACGATGGAGTATTTCAAGAAACAGATTCGCACGCTTGCGGCGTTCAAGATCAACGTCTTCTGCCTGTACATCGAGCACGTCTTCAAGTTCCGCAAGTACCCGCAGATTGCCCCGGAGGACGCCGCGATTACCGCGGAACAGATTCGGGAACTGGTTACATACGGCCGCCAGTATCATGTCGAGCTGCTGCCACAGATACAGTCGTTTGGACATCAATCCCACATCCTGAAACATCCGGAATTTGCCGCCATGCGTGAGATGCCGGAAGGCGGATCCGTGTTTTGTCCACTCAACGAGGGCACATACAGGTTGCTGGCGGACTTGTATTCGGAATTCGTGCCGATCCATGACATGAAGTTCTTTCACGTCGGCTGCGACGAGACGTTCGAGCTGGGCAAGGGGCGAAGCAAGGAGAAGGCCGCGGACATCGGTGTGGACGGCCTCTATCTCCAGCACATGAAACGGCTCCGGGAAATCCTGTTGCCCTACGGCAAGCGCCTGATGTTCTGGGGAGATATTGCGCTTCATCACAAGGACATGATCCCGAAGCTGCCGAAGGATTATGTGGTGATGAACTGGACCTATGGCGGGGCGACAAACTACATGGCGCGGCTGGAACCGTTCAAAGCGGCGGGGCTCGACCAATGGGTGTGTCCGGGCGTGAGTTGTTGGAACCAGGTGTTTCCGGATTGTGTGACGGCCCGCACGAACATCGCGTATTTCGTCCGCGACGGCGCGGCCATGGGCGCGCAGGGCATGCTCAACACTGTCTGGGACGACGACGGGGAGAACTTGAGTGAATTCAACTGGTACGGTTTCCTGTGGTCGGCGGATTGCGCGTGGCAGCCCGACAAGTTTGACACGGTCCGTTTCGATGCCGCGTTCGCGCGGGTGTTTTATGGCGCCGATGTGCCGGAGTTGACGGAGGCGATCAATCTTCTCGGCAGTCTGCCTCGTGAATTGCGCGCCCAGCAACCCACCGACACCGTGTTTTGGGAAGATCCGTTTACCGGGCGACGGCCGGTTGGTGCCGATCTGGCGGCCCGGTTGCATCGGATTGCCGGGTGGGCTGATCGCGCACAAACGCTGGTTGGCCATGGCCGACCGAAGGCGCGTGCGAACGAGGCAAGCCTGGATGCGATGGTGTTTGCGGCGCGGCGCTGGGGTTTTCTTGCCCGAAAGTATCTGGTGGCGGACGAAATCGCCTCGGCCTATCGGCGGGCTGCGGAGGAGCCACAGAACCGCGGTCTTGGCCGAACGGCGTTGCATGAGGGTGCGGCCCGGTTGCACACACTGGCGACGGAGGTCGCCGGGCTTCGTGACGAATACCGGCGATTGTGGCTTGTCGAGAATCGGCCGTATTATCTGGAGACCATCACCGCGAGGTACGATGTGTTCGCAGCCCGACTTGACGCGAAGGCCCGGCAGCTCGACGAAACGTTGTCCGCTTATGACAAGACCTCCGTCCTGCCGGAACCGGAAAAACTGGGGTTCGGGGACCGGTCCGCGATTCGCCGCAGCCGGGTGCCGGAGCCCTTCGAGACGCCCGGGGATTTTGCGGCGCGCTGTGCCTGGTGGAACCGGGATTGGAAATGCCGTGTGCTGGTGAGGCTCGACGCCGGCAGGTTTGAACGCGTGGATTACCCGGTGGAGGCATCGCTTGATTTCACACGGCTGCTCAAACGGGGCGGCGGTGCCTCGGCGGTGGAGCCCGGGTCCATTCGCGTGGTTGAGTATGGCGCGGATGGTGCCATGATCGGTGAAACCCCCAGCCAGTTTGACCCGTTGGCGAAGTTTGAATCCCGGCAGCACGCTGCCGGCAATGTCGTGTGGATCGCGCGCGGGCGGACGTCGTTGAAGACGCCCCGGTTCTTTTACATCTATTTCGACGGCGACCCAAAACCCGCGGC
>CAZAAF010000183.1:0-3872 GCA_964482575.1 uncultured Verrucomicrobiota bacterium
GGCGGGCGGCACGTTTGCACTGTCCGGAGGCACCGGCACTGTGGCTAATCAGGGGACCGTCGGGGGCTATGGCACCAACGCCGCCATTCTCGACAACCGGGCGGGGGCTTCCGTGACGGCCACCGGCGGCGTGCTGCGATTGGCGGGTGGGCTCACCAACAGCGTGGGCGCGGCGGTCAACAACGGCTTGCTGGCGGCGATGGGGGCGGGCAGCGAATTGATCGTGGCGGCGGCGTTCACCAATGCGGGCACGATTGCGCTCGGCAGCGGCATGCTGACCGCGCCGCGGGTGAGCAACCTCGGCAGCATCCAGGGCTATGGCACGTTCAACGCCCCGTTGAACAACACCGGGGGCGTGACGAACAACACGGTGGGACAGACGCTGACGTTCGCGCAGCCGGTGGGCAACGATGCGGGCGGCGTGCTCGCGGCGGTGAACGGCGGCAGCCTGTGGTTCAGCAACGCGGTGGCCAACGCCGGCACGCTGCTCCTCCAGAATCAGGGCACGGTGGTCTTCGAAGGCACGGTGACCAATACGGGCAGCATCCTCTTGCAGAATCAGGGCGTGGCGGTGTTTGGCGCGGGACTCACCAACAACGGGACCCTCGCCTTCGCGTCGGTGGTGAATCCCTCCACCGCCATCATCTCCGGCAGCCTGACGCTTGGCAGTGGCGGCATCGTCACGATGACGCTGACCAATGACACGCTGGTCGTGCGGGGCGATTTTGTGAACGGCAGCACGGACACGAACAACTTCAACATGCGCAGCGGGGTGATGACGTTCGGCGCGGCGGGCGGGCTGGCGACCAACACGTTCGAGGTGGCCGGCACGAACAAGGGCGCGGTGTTCGCCGGGTTCAACAACAACATGGCCCTGGGAACGTTGAATGTCACCAACGGCATCCGGTTTGTGGACGCCCTCAACAACGGCGGTGGGGGCAACTCCAACGAGGTGTTGTATGTGGACGTGCTGCACCTGTTCAGCGGCTCGGCGATGAAGCTCAGTGCGTTGACCGTCTATGTCGGGTTGGGCTTCATGGACGACGACGGCACGGGCGCGAAGTCCTTCAATACCGGGGTGATCAATCAGGACAACGCAGCCGCCCTCGGCCTGGTGAATGTCTCCATCGACAACGGCGGCCAGATTGTGTTCGTGCCGGAGCCTTCCACCAACGGGTTGATTGGCGTCGGGTTGCTTGCGTTGACCCTCCGATGGCGGCGCTCGATGGCAAGACGCAAATAGCGAGCCCAGCCCGACGATGTCTGTCAGGTAACGTCAGCGCTCAACGCAAGGTGCCGACTTGATAGTCCAGCACCGAGAGTTGGGTCAGGTAGTCGTATTTCGCGGTCGCGACGGCGATTTCGGCGGAGGTCTTGTTGAGCTGGGCCTGGCTGAGTTCGATGATGGAACTGGCGCCGACTTTGTAGCGCGCTTGCGCCAGGTCGAAGGCGATGTTGGCATGCCGCAGCAGTTTGGCGGTCAGTTGCACTTTTTCGGAAGCGTAGTTGGCATTGAGCCAGGCCACGCGCACGCCACTGGCGATGGTGTCTTCCAAATCGCGAAGATTCTCCGCCACCACGCGCGCCTTGAGTTCCGCCTCCGACTGTCGGGCGGCGAAGAGGCCGCCTTCGTAAAGCGGAACGCTCATGAAAATGCCCCCGGCGGCGTAGTGATCGTCCAGGACCTTTGGGTCGCGCTCCGGGGTGGTGCCGACGACACCGCCGATCTTGATGGTTGGATAATCCAGGGCCCGCTCGGCGCGCGCAAAGCGTTTGGCGGCATCCCGTTCGAACCGCAATTGCGTCAGTTCAGGGCGGGCGGCCATGGCCTGGGTGACCAGCGGCGACGCATCGGCAGGGACGGCGGCCGGCATCGGTTCGTCCACCGGCCGGAACTCATGCAGGTCGCGATAACCCAGAATAGTGGAAAGGGCGACCGACGCGGCTTTGAGGTCGTTGTGGGCCTTGGCCAGCAGCAGTTTCCCTTCTTCAAGGGCCACGGCGGCGAAACTCTGGTCGAGTTCCGACTTGAGTTGGTTTTGGGTGAGCAGCTTGACCTGATCGTAAACCAGTTGGCGCGTGGCCACGGTTTGTTCGGCGACGCCGACCACCGACCGGGCTTGCAGCGCGGTGAAAAACGCGCCGTTCACCTGCACGAGGATGAGGTTGCGGACGGCCGCGGCGTTCTCCTTCGTGGCGCGGGCATGAAGACGCGAACCCTCCGTCAAGTTGGAAGTGCGGCCGAAATCGGTCACCAGTTGGGTCAGCGACAGGCCGCCCGCGGCGCGATCGAAGACATGCGAGGCGCCAAGGGACCCAGCCGTAATGCGGGTGTTGGACGGGTCGCCCGTGCCGACGGCGCTGATGTCGCTCGAGATCTGCGGCAGGAACGCGGAACGGACCTGCAGGACGACCTGGTTGGCGGCGAGCGCCTGAAGTTCGGCGACCGAGATTCGCGGGTGGCATTGAAGGGCGATCTCCTGGGCTTCCTTCAACGTCAGGGCCTTGGGGTCGGCGGCGCGTGCCGTCCTGAGGCTGCACACGAGCAGTATGGTCAGACAGACGCTTGTGAATCTCATGCGGGGTGAACTCCGGGGACACTCGCGGAACGCGCCTCGGGGGCCGTATCGTCATCGTGCTTGCGATAAGCCAGCAGACAGGCGGCGGGGACGATGAACATGGTCAGCACCACCGACACGGCCAGGCCGGCAATGATCGCCCGCGCCAGGGGAGCGTAGGCTTCCGTGCCGGTGCCGAGCTTCAGGGCCATCGGCAGCAAGCCGAGCAGGGTGGCCAGCGAGGTCATCAAAATGGGCCGCAGCCGCACCCGGCAGGCGGTGGAAACGGCTTGCTGGACCGGAAGACCGTCGGCCCGGAGGCGATGGGTCAGGTCCACAATCAGGATGCTGTTCGACACAACGATGCCCACCATCATCACGATGCCCATGAGCGACATGATGTTCAACGTCGTGTCGGTCAGCGCGAGCATGACCAGGACCCCGGTGAGGCCGACCGGCACGGCGAGCAGGATGAGGATCGGGTCCAGGAACGATTTGAACTGCGCCACGAGAATCAGATAGACGAGCACGATGGAGAGAATCAGCCCGAAGCCGAAGCTGCGGAACGACGATTCCATCCCGTGCACGCTGCCGCGCACGATGATGCGCACGTTGTCCGGCAGCCGTGTCTCCGCCACGATTTGATTCACCGCGGCATAGACCCGGTCGATGGCTTCCTGCGCGGGGGCGACATATACGTCCACCACCCGGCGCAACTGGTAATGGTCCACTTCGGTCGGAGAGTTCACGTGCCGGACGTGGCAGAGAGCGTCGAGCCGGACGGGTTTGGAGTGGCCGGGAGCGCGCAGGGGGATGGCGAAGATGTCTTCGAGGCTTGCAACATGGTTTTCCGGATACTGCACGGTTAGAAAATAATCGTTGCCGGTCTTGGGGTCGGTCCAGAAGGTTGGCGCAATCATGTGGTTGGAATTCAACGCCGTGATGATGTTCTGCATGACCTCCTTCTGGCTCAGGCCCAGTTCGGAAGCGCGCCGCCGGTCCACCTCGATGCGCAAAGCGGGGTAATCCACATCCTGGGGCACCAGTACATCACTCACGCCGGCGAGGGTGCGGATTTTGCGGGCGATTTCCATGGCCAGGGCGTGTTGGGTGTGCAGGTTGTTGCCGCTCACCTGGATGTCCATCGGCGCGGGGAGCCCGAGGTTGAGAATGGCATCTACCAGACCGCCGGTCTGAAAATAGGCCGTGACTTGAGGCAGTTCCTCGGCCAGCCGGCGGCGCACCCGCTCCATGTACTCGTAACTGCCGGTGCGGTGGTTCTCCTTGAGGTTGGCCTGGACGAACGCCGTATGC
>CAZAAF010000183.1:3882-8351 GCA_964482575.1 uncultured Verrucomicrobiota bacterium
GTTGCTTGTGTAGATGGCGGAAAAATGGGGGCCAAGGCCGATGTTGGAAACGATCAGGTCCAGATCCTCCGGCGCGATTTCCTGTCGCACCACATCCTCCACCTTCGCCACGAGCTTCTCGGTATTGGCCAGGTGGGAGCCGGTGGCGGCTTTCACATTGATGACAAACTGGCCGGGATCGGTGCGGGGAAAATACGTGGCCCCGATGAACGTATACAACCCCAGGCTGGCAACGAACAGGCCCAGGATGATCCCAAAGGTCAGTCGCGGCGTCTGGAGGCTCCAGGCCAGCACGCGGTCGTACTGTTCGAGCATGGCGTGAAAGCCGCGGTTGAACGCATGACGGAATCTCGCCAGCAGGCTTTGGACGTGGCCGCTGTCGCGGGCATGTTCGACTTCCGTGTCCTTGATCAGCTTTGCGCAAAACAGGGGCACCACCGTCATGGCCACGAAATACGAGGCGAACAGCGAGAGGATCACGGCGACCGCCAGGGCGGTGAACAAATAACGGCTGACGCCGTACAGGAATATGACGGGGAAGAACACAATGACCGTGGTCAACGTGGCCGCAAGCACGGGCAGGGAGACTTCCGAGCCGCCTTTTTCGGAGGCCACGAGCGGCGTTTCGCCGCGCTCCATGTGACGGAAGATGTTCTCCAGCACAACCACGGAGTTGTCGATGAGGCGGGAAAAAGCCAGGGCCAACCCGCCGAGCATCATGCTGTTGATTGTGCTGCCCCCCAGCGCCAGGGCGATGAACGTCGCCAGGGCGGACAGGGGGATGGACAGGAACACACCGAGGGTGGCGCGCGGACTGCCGAGAAAGACGAAGATCATCAGGCCGGTGAGCACCAGCCCGATGGTGCCTTCGTGCAGCAGGTTCTGGATGGCGTTCTTGACGAACACCGACTGGTCAAAAACCACCTTGGCGACCAGTTGTTTTGGAATATCAAGCAGGTTGGCGACCTTGTCCTTGATGCCGTCCACCACGGCGATGGTGTTCACATCGCCGCCCTGTTTGAGGATGGGCAGATAGGCGGAGCGCTGGCCGTCCACGCGCACGAGGTTGGTTTGAATCTGGGCGGCGTCCCTGGCCTTGCCCACGTCGCCGACCAGCACGGCCTTCTGCCCGACGGTCTTGAGCGGGATGGCGTTGATGTCCTCCATCGTCTCCACTTCGTTGTTGGCATAGACGTTGTAATCGAAGGGGCCGATGCGCACATCGCCCGAAGGCAGGATCAGGTTCGCGTCGTTGACCGTGCGCACCACATCCATGACGCTGAGCTGGTTGGCTTCGAGTTTGATCGGGTCCACATAAACCATGATCTGGCGGTACTTGCCTCCGAAGGGTGAGGGGACGGCGGCCCCGGGCACGCCGGCCACCTGGTTGCGGACCACATAATGGCCGATGTCCCGGAGTTCGGTTTCGTTGAGGCCTTCGCCTTTGAGGGTAATGAGGCAGACGGGCAGGCTGGAGGCGTCAAACTTCAACACAATCGGCGGCAGCGTCCCCGGCGGCAACCGGCGCATCTCCGCGGCGGCGAGGTTGGCGATGCTGCTGACGGCGGCGTCCGGGTTGGTGCCGGGCTGAAAATAGATTTTGATCAGGCTCACGCCGGGCAGCGACCGGGATTCCATGTGGTCAATGCCGCTGGCCATGGTGAAGAACCGTTCCTGCCGTGTGGTGATGTCGTTCTCAATCTGTTCCGGGGGCATGCCGGAATAGAAGGTGGCGACCACGACCACCGGGATGTTGATGGGGGGGAACAAGTCCACGGGCATGCGCACCAGCAGGGTGCCGCCGACCACACAGGTGATCAAGCAGGCGATGACGATGAAATACGGGTAGCGGATCGCAAATCGGGACATGATGGATTTCTCTGGCGCGGGCTAGGGCGTTCCCTGCGGTTCCTTGCGAATGGCCTGGCGCAGCTTGTCGATGGAAAACTCGTGGGATTGGCAGAGGGCGATGATGCGTTCCTCCTGCTTCCGGATTTGAGCGGCGACGGCGGGCAGCTCGGGGGCGATTTGCTTGGGGATGGACAATACGCCATGACAGTCGCCGTCGACCAGATCGCCCGCGCGGATCGTCAGACCGCCGACGTCGATGG
This sequence comes from uncultured Verrucomicrobiota bacterium, assembly GCA_964482575.1. Lineage (GTDB taxonomy): Bacteria > Verrucomicrobiota > Verrucomicrobiia > CAIQCK01 > CAIQCK01 > CAIQCK01. The sequence goes on from CAZAAF010000183.1 coordinate 5,994, forward strand.
GTTGGCCGAACTCGATGATGTGGACGTAGGCGTGCGAGACGGCGGTGCTGCCGGCGAAGACCGGAAAGCCCATCGCTTCAAGAGCCGGCAGATCGCGCACGGCGCCATTGGTCACGGCCCCGACACAGCCGAGGGCGCGCAGGATGTGGGCGTGCACCTCACCGATGAGGGCGCCCGCGCCGGGTGTTTCGTCGGCGTCCTGGATGACGACCACACGCGGTTCGGGAATGGTCAACACATAGGTCCACCAATCCGTGCGGTCGGGGTAAAGGTCGGGTTCCGTGGGCGGATCGGAGCAGCGGATTTTCAGCGGGGCGGCATAGCCGACCATGGGCGGCAGTTTGGGAAAAACACTGTGGAGGGTCGAAAACGTGTGGCCCTCGTTGCGGAGACGCAGGTCAAAGGTCTCGATGGCGTTGGCGGCCAGGCAGGTGTCCATCTGCCGGAGCGCGTCGAGCGGGGGGGGCGTCAGGGGTTGGTTCATGGCGGAATTCCACGGGGCGGGAGAACCGTCCGGGTTCATTCGGTACGGGCGGCCTCGATCAGTTTGGGCCTGACTTTCTGGCCGGGAGTCACCAGCGCACGCGCACCAATCATGACCAGGTCGTTCTCCTTCAGCCCGCGTGCGATTTCAACCTTGTAGGGGGTTTCCAACGCAAGCGTTACCGGTCGCTCCTCCACCTGCTGTCGCGCGTCTACAACGTAAACCGTGGGCTGGCTCTTGCGGGTAACCGCTTCGATGGGAACCGCCAGGGTCTTGACGCGGCGGTCGAGTTTCAGCACCACCGAGGCATACATGCCGGGAATGAGTTCCAGTTTGGAGTTGGGCACCTCCACCTCGGTCTCCATCGTCCGCGTTTCCGTGTCCACTTCCCGCGTGAAGCGGGAGATTGTCCCGGGGAAGGTCCTCGCCAGCGATTCCACCCGGATATCCACGGGGTCGCCCACGCGGATGCGGGAGACATGGGAAATTGAGACGGGAAAAACCAGCCGCAGCCGGCCGCTTTGCGAGAGCCGCACCAGCGGCATGGCCTGGGTGTGCGAGGAGGTGCCCGCCTGGATCAGCGCGCCCGCATCCGCATACCGCTTGGTGATCACACCTTCAAACGGCGCGTGGATGCACGAATACTGCAGCATGGTCTTGAACTTGCTGACATCGGCTTCCGCCTCCTGCACGTGTTGCCGGGCGGCCGCCAGGGCGGCCTGGGCATTGCGGTCCCGGTTGCGGACGATGTCAATCTCCTGCTGGGCAATCAGGTTCGGCTGGCTCTTGGCGACCTGGACGAGGCGCGTACAGGCCAGATGCGCGTCATCGTACGCCGCCGCAGCTTGCTCCACCTCGTTCTTCGCGCGCTGGCGTGCCGCCTCGCCATTGGCCAGGTCATCGCGGAGTTCCGGCACTTCCAGGATCACCAACTCCTGGCCCTCCTTCACGCGATCCCCGATGTCCACATGGATGGTCTTGACGTAGCCGGCGACTTTGGAATGGATGTCGATCTCCTGATAGGGACGAAACTCGGCATAGAACACCAGTTCATTGGCCAAATCCTCGCGGGTCACTTTGGCAACAGCGACGAGAGGCGATTCCCGGTCTTCTTTGGCTTTGGACACCTTGCAGATGTCGCGCGCACCAAAGGCTAGGGCCGCCACCACAATGCCTCCCATCAGCGTTTTCACCATCGGGGTTTTGAGCAGTTTCATGGGCTCTGTTGGTCCGGTTGTCCGGTGCTACAGAAATGTGACGGTTATGTTACAATCGTGTGACGGTTGTGTGACGACACGATTGACATAAAACCTGTCATAACGAAAGAGAAAAGTTTTAATTCTTCCAGGGTCCCCACCGAAACCCGGAGGCGAATCGGATCAAAAAGGCAGGGGATCGACTCGCCGCCACGGTAATCGCCGGGTTCCTGGTGACGTCATTTTTTCACCAGGGCAGCTCCCGTGTCTTATTTCGGGTTTGAATCCTGTCATGGGGCCCGCCATGCTGTGCGCCATCCTGTCATCATGAATACTCGAAACGCGTCCTCCCTTCAGACGTCCACCCGTCTTTCGCGCCGCAACTTTCTGTGCCGCGCGGCGGCCGCCACGTTCGCGTTCCAGGTCGTGCCCCGGCACGTCCTCGGCCGCGGCGTCACCCCGCCGAGCGAGAAGCTCGATATCGCGGGCATCGGCATCGGCGGGCAGGGCGGGGGTGTGTTGCGCGACCCGGCCATCTCCAGCCAGAACATCGTCGGCCTCTGCGACGTGGACTGGAAATACGCCGCCCGCACGTTCAAGAATTTCCCCAGTGCCGGCCGCTTCACGGATTATCGCGTCATGCTGAAGAGTCTCAAGTGTGACGCCGTGGTCATCGGC
>CAZAAF010000184.1:0-8350 GCA_964482575.1 uncultured Verrucomicrobiota bacterium
CCGTGTGACGTTGCGGCGGACGAAGATGTATGAGTTCTTCGACCGGCTGGTGAGTGCGGCGTTGCCGCGCATCCGCGACTTCCGGGGGCTGCCGGTGCGCAGCTTTGACGGCCGGGGCAGCTATACGTTCGGCGTGAACGATCAGACAATTTTTCCGGAAATCGAGTTGGACAAGATCAAGCGCCAGCAAGGCATGCATGTGACGATCGTGACCAGCGCCCGCACCAACGACGAGGCGCGGTTGTTGCTGGAGGAAATGGGAATGCCCTTCGCGTCGCGGTTGAAACCGCACGCGGCGGCCAAGTAAAGAGCAGGTTTTATGGCGAAGACATGTTTGATGGCAAAACAGAAGCGCGCGCCGAAGTTTTCGGCTCGCGGCTATAATCGCTGCCGGGTTTGCGGCCGGCGCCGCGGCTACATTCGCCGCTTCCAAGTGTGCCGCATTTGTTTCCGCGAGCTGGCTTCGCAGGGTATGCTGCCGGGCGTGGTCAAGGCGAGTTGGTAAAGATGAATATCACCGATACCATAGGCGACATGTTGACGCGGATTCGCAATGCGAATGCCGCATCGAAAACGGAAGTGCGGATTCCGCACTCCAAGCTGAAGGCGGAGATCGCGCGCATCCTGAAGAAGGAAGGCTACGTGAGCGACTTTGCCGTCGAGCAGGAGGGCGCGCACAAGCAGATCTGCATTCAACTGAAATTTGCCGGCAAGACGCCGGCCATCGAAGGCCTCAAGCGTGTCAGCCGGCCGGGCCGGCGCGTGTATGTTGGCAGCGAGGAAATGCCGCGCGTACTGGGCGGCATGGGCACCGCGTTGGTGTCCACCTCTCGCGGCATCATGACGGGCGTGGAGGCACGCAAACTCAAGGTCGGCGGCGAACTTCTTTGCACAGTGTGGTGAGATTATGTCACGGATTGGACGACAACCTATTGAACTGCCGGCGAAGGTGAAGGTCACCGTGGCCGGGCAGAAAGTTTCGGTCGAGGGCCCCAAAGGCAAGCTCGACTACGACGCGCCGGCACCGATCAAGGTCGCGACGAAGGACAGCAAGGTCGTGGTGACGCGCACGGATGAGTCGCGCGAGACCCGGGCGTTGCATGGACTGGTACGCAGCCTGGTCAATAACATGGTGCGTGGTGTGGCCGAGGGCTATGTCAAGCAGCTGGAAATCCAGGGCGTCGGCTTCCGGGCCGCCGTTCAGGGCGACAAGCTGAACTTGGTCATCGGCTTCTCGCATCAGATCAACGCGGCAATTCCCAAGAACGTCAAGGTGACGGTGGCCGACAACACGAAGCTGACGATCGAAGGTCCTGACAAACAAGTTGTCGGGCAGTTCGCAGCCTCGGTGCGCGCCTACTATCCGCCGGAGCCTTACAAAGGCAAGGGTATCCGCTACGTCGGCGAGCAGGTTCGCCGCAAGGAAGGCAAGACCGTCCAGCAATAGGGCGGATAAAAACGCAGATTTGAGATCCCGTATATGAGACCGTTGAGAAAGAAAGAATTCGTCGAGCGCCGGCACAAGCGGCTGCGGCAGAAGGTGCGCGGCACGGCGGCGCGCCCGCGGCTGGCGGTGTCGTTCACAAGCAAGAATATTTACGCCCAGGTCATTGACGACATCGCGCACAAGACGCTGGTGTATGTCTCGACGCTGGACAAGAGCTTCGGGGACAAGAAGCCGAAGGCCAACAAGGAAGGCGCCGTGGTCATCGGAAAGGCGGTTGGACAGCGCGCGCTGGAGAAGGGGATCAAGACCGTCGTGTTTGATCGTGGCGGTCACCATTATCTGGTCATCGAAAAAGGCAAGAACCGTGTCGCGTCACTGGCCGACGCCGCGCGCGAAGCCGGTTTGAAATTTTAGGACGCATGAACACCGACAAGTTTGCACTGAAAAAAGAAATCCGGGTTGTCGCCGAGACCGAGAAAGAGATCGAACAGGTCAAGGTCGTCCCGGTGGTGCCGGAAGAAAAGCCGCAGGCGGCGTATGAGAGACCCGAGCGCGAGCGCGGTGAGATGATCGAGCGCGTGGTGTTCATCAACCGCACGGCGAAAGTCGTCAAAGGCGGCCGGCGCTTCAGCTTTAGCGCACTGATCGTCGTGGGCGACCAACAGGGTCATGTGGGATACGGTTTTGGCAAGGCCAAGGAAGTGGCGGATGCCATTCGCAAAGGCACGGAAGCCGCCCGCAAAAATGTCGTCTCTGTTTCCCTGCGGAACAACACCATCCCGCACGAAGTCTTCGGCAAGTTCAGCGGTGGCCGTGTGTTGCTGCGGCCGGCCTCGCCCGGTACGGGCGTTATTGCCGGTGGCGGTGTGCGTGCGGTGTGCGAACTGGCCGGCATCAAGGACGTGCTGGCGAAGAGTTTGGGTTCGAGCAATGCCATGAACGTCGTGAAGGCGACGTTGAGTGCATTGCAGAGCCTGCGGATGCCGGAACAGGTCCGGGCAATCCGCGGCATGGCCCAGACGGCCGCCAAGGCGTAACGGAATTTCAAGAACCATTAGGTATAGCAACATTTTCCAAGGTTGATCATGCGACTGCATACGTTAAAAAACAGGCCGGGTGCCGTCCACCGCGTCAAGCGGTTGGGCTGCGGTGAGAGCAGCGGCCATGGCAAGACATCGACTCGTGGTGGCAAAGGCCAGACCGCACGTTCAGGCGGCAGCCTGAAGATTGGTTTCGAGGGCGGCCAGACGCGTTTGATTGTTCGGTTGCCACGTCGTGGTTTCAACAACGCCCGGCATACGATCGACTACGCGATCGTCAATATCGAGCAGTTGAACGCATTTGAGGACGGCGCGAAGGTCGGCCCGAAAGAACTGGCGGATCGCGACATCCTGCAGGGCAGGGGAGTAGGCGTGAAGATACTTGGCGACGGCGAGCTGAAGAAGAAGTTGACGGTGCAGGCTCACAAGTTTAGTGGCTCGGCGAAGGAAAAGATCGAGAAACTGGGTGGCCAGTGCGAAGTGATTGCATTGGCTGTCGCCCCGGGCGGCCGTAACCCTTACGGTAACAAGAATGCGGCCAAAGCGGCCGCTGCGACGCCTGCAAAGGCGTAATTCCACTGGACTGGCATGCTTTCGGCATTCGCTAACACTCTGAAGATTCCCGAACTGCGGGTTCGCCTGTTGTTCACGTTCGGGTTGCTGGCGATCTGTCGTTTATTTGCCGCCGTGCCCGTTCCGGGCATTGACGGCGGTGCGCTTGCGCGGTTTTTTGAAAAAACCGCGCAACAGGCCGGTGGCGGCATCCTTGGCCTTTACAGCCTGTTCACGGGCGGCGCATTGGAAAACTGTGCCATCGGCGCGATGGGCATCATGCCCTACATCAGTGCGTCGATCATCCTGCAGTTGCTCGTCGCCGTGGTTCCGCAACTCGGCCGGATCGCCCGCGAGGAGAATGGCCGCCAGAAGCTCTCGCAGTACACCCGGTACATCACCGTGGGCTTGGCGTTGTTCCAAGGCTACCTGATGGTAGTGGGCTTTTTTGAGCATCCGACGACGATCCTGCGCGGGTTTCAGGGTACCCTTGTGACGGATTCCTGGATGCATCATTCGTTCATTTACCGGCTGATTGCCGTCCTGAACCTGACCACCGGTACCGTCGTCCTGATGTGGCTTGGCGAACAGATCACCCAGCGGGGTGTTGGCAACGGGATTTCGTTGATCATCACCGCCAACATCGTTGCCCGCCTCCCGGCAGCGATCGAGCGGACATGGAAGATGTTTTTCCCGGGTGAAGGGCTGGAATCGAAGTACAATTTCATTCACTTCCTCGGTATGTTGGCCGTGTTGTTCCTGGTGATTGCCGCCATCATTGCGGTGACGCAGGCGCAGCGAAAGATTACCGTGCAATACGCCAAACGCATGGTGGGGCAGCGCATGGTGGCCGGGGGCCAGACGTACATGCCCCTGCGCGTGAATTACTCTGGCGTCATGCCCATCATCTTTGCGCAGGCCATCTTGATGTTCCCGCAGAAGATCTTCCAATTGCTGGGAGCGAAGTCAGGGGCGTTGGGTACTTTCTTTGCCAGCCTGAGCGAATATTTCAGCGAGACACGTGGCAGCGGCTTGTATTATACGCTGTATTCGCTCATGATCTTTATTTTCTCGTTCTTTTGGGTGGCGACAACGTTCAACGAGATTCAGATTGCCGATGACCTGAAGAAATACGGCGGGTATGTGCCGGGCATGAGGCCGGGCAAGCCCACCGCGGATTTCCTGCACGCGACGATGACGCGTATTACGCTGGCAGGTGCGCTGTTCCTGACGGTGATAGCACTGATCCCGCAGGTAATGTACAGCCAGATGGGCATTGATTACCTGGTCGCCAGCTTTTTTGGCGGCACGAGCATGTTGATTGTGGTGGGCGTGATGCTGGATACGATGCGACAGGTGGAAACCCATCTGTTGACGCGGCATTACGACGGATTTTTGAAGAAGGGGCATTTGCGCGGCCGACGGTAGGCCGGATGCTCCAGCGTTCATTGACACCTGAAGCGTAGCCCGATAGTGTTGCCGGAATGATTCTGAAATCACCGGAAGAATGGAACCGCATGCGTCTGGCTTGCCAGGCGGCCGCGGAGGTTCTTGCGGAGGTTGCCTTGATGGTCACGCCGGGCCGAAAGACCCGGGATCTGGACGAGGCAGCCGCGGAGTTGATGCGCAAACGCGGTGGTAAAAGCGCGTTTCTCGGATACCGCGGCTTCAAAGGCCAGATTTGCTGTTCGATCAACGAGGAAGTCGTGCATGGATTGCCGGGTGAGCGCCGTGTGAAGTATGGTGACATCGTCAGCTTGGACGTCGGCGTTACGCTGGACGGCTTTGTGGGTGATACGGCCACCACGGTGGCGGTCGGGATGATTGAGTGGAAGGTCCAGCAGTTGCTGGAGGCCACCGAGAAATCGCTGGTTGCCGGGATCGCTGCGGCCAAAGCCGGAAATCGCGTGGGAGACATCTCCAACGCGGTGCAGCGGGTGGTGGAAGCAGCCGGGTTTAATGTGGTTCGTGAATTTGTCGGTCACGGCGTGGGCACAAAGCTGCACGAAGAACCGCAAATACCGAACTTCGGGGCGGCGGGCAGGGGCCCGAAGCTGAAGCCCGGAATGACGCTGGCTATTGAGCCAATGACTACGCAGGGCCGGCCGGAAGTCGAGGTGCTGAGCGATGGTTGGACCGTAGTGACAAGGGACGGTCTGCCGTCAGCTCATTTTGAGCACACGGTGGTAGTGACGGAAGGTGAGCCGGAGATTTTGACATGTCGAAAGACGACGCCATCCGCGGCGAAGGTGTAGTCGTCGAGACGCTGGCAAACGGGCTGGTGCGTGTGGAACTGCCGAATGGCTTTTGCACGCTGGGTTACGTGCCAGGCAGGAAGCGGTCCGGATTCGGACCTTTGGATCCGGGTGACCGGGTGATGGTGGAAATGACGCCGTATGATTTGAGCCAGGGCCGGATCATCGGTCGGCGAGAGTGAAATATTTATGAAGGTAAGATCGTCAGTCAAAAGGTTGTGCGAGCGCTGCCGCATTGTGCGGCGGAAGGGCGTCGTGCGTGTTATTTGCTCGGACCCGCGGCACAAGCAGCGTCAAGGTTAGTTAGAAGGAACATTATGGCCAGACTTTTGGGTGTTGATATTCCCGGCGGCAAGAAGATTGGCATCTCGCTGCGTTACATCTACGGCATCGGGCCGTCGAACGCGCTTGTCATTCTGGAAAAGGCGGGCATTGACCCGGACATCCGCACGGAGAAACTGAGCGACGAACAGCTTGGTAAGATTGTCGGTGTGATCCAGCAGGGAGGTTTTATTCTCGAGGGCGACTTGCGCCGCGAGATCGGCCTCAACCTGAAGCGTCTCATCGGTATCAGATGCTATCGCGGCACACGGCACGTCAAGGGCCTGCCCGTCCGCGGCCAGCGGACGCAGACCAATGCGCGCACGCGCAAAGGACCGCGCAAGACGGTGGGCGTCGTGCGAAGCAAGGACGCGAAGGCCGGCAAGGTTTAGTGTTGAGGAATTGTTGAGGCGTTATCATGGCTGAAGAAACAGAGAAGAAACCAGCGACGAAGGAACCCAAGGCGGCCAAGGAGGCGAAAGCCCCCAAGGATCCGAAAGCGAAAGGAGCAGCTCCTGCGGCAGCCCCGCAGGAAGCAGCTCCAGCCCCAGCCGAAGTCACGGCGGCCTCGCTGCTCGATGAGGGCGCGAAGCCAGTCAAGGTGGCCAAGCTTAAGGGCGCGAAGAACGTTCACGCCGGCATTGCTCATGTCGTCGCTTCGTTCAACAACACCAGCATGACTATCACGGACATGCAGGGGAATGTCATTGGCTGGTCCAGCGCGGGCAAGGTTGGCTTCAAGGGATCGCGCAAGAGCACCGCGTACGCCGCCCAACTCGTGGCGCAGGATTGTGGCCGTCAGGCGATGGCCCATGGCATGCGGGAGGTGGAGGTTCATGTCAAGGGCCCCGGCTCGGGCCGTGAGTCTGCCGTCCGCGCCTTGCAGGCGATCGGTCTGGAAATCAGCGTGATCAAAGATGTGACGCCGATTCCGCACAACGGCTGTCGCGCGCCGAAGAAGCGTCGCGTCTAATTGTCGCCAGTCACTTATCACCTATTATTCATCACGATCATGGCTCGTTACAAAGGACCCAAACAACGCATCAGCCGCCGTTACGGCGTGCCTGTCTTCGGACCGCACAAGGTGCTTGAAAAGCGCGCATACCCTCCCGGCCAGCACGGCCCTCGGGCGCGGCGCAAACTGACCGATTACGCCCGCGGCCTCGCGGAGAAGCAGAAGTTGCGCTATTGCTACGGCCTTCTGGAACGGCAGTTCCGTCGTTGCTTCGAGGAAGCCAAAAAGCGCCGCGGCAACACAGCCGACATGCTGCTCCAGATTTTGGAGACGCGGCTGGATAACGTCGTCTATCGGCTGGGCTACGCCCCGAGCCGTGCGGCGGCCCGTCAATTGATTACGCATGGCCATTTGAAGGTCAATGGTCGTCGTGTCAATGTGCCGTCGTACAACGTCAAGCCCGGCGACCTCATTGAGGCGCGGGACAATGCCCGTTCCCGCCAGATGGTGGTCAAGAGTTTGGAATCCGCGGCGGTGCGTGCGGTGCCCACTTGGTTGCTGCTGGAAAAGGAAGCGGCCAAGGGTACGGTCAGTCGCATGCCCTCGGCGGAGGAGACGGAGACGCTTGCCAACGTGCAGGCGATCGTTGAGTTTTATTCGCGGTAGTAGAGAGTGGTTGGTTGTTTGCCAGAGAGCGTAGTTAACCCAAAAGCGAGTATATGGGCGGGTTGCCCTTCCTGCGCGGAAACGACCGCGATATCTGCGGCAGGAATGGGGCGGCCCTGCCAGATCAAACTCGGAGAAAGACAAAAAGCCAGTTCGACTCGGACGTTTCGAAATGCCCAACCGGTTGACCAAGGATTAGGCCACCGCAACACCCACTTACGCCAAATACGTGGCCGAACCTTTCGAGGCCGGCTACGGACACACCGTCGGCAATTCGATCCGCCGCGTGTTGCTTAGCTCGCTGGAAGGCGCCGCGCTGACCACTGTCAAGTTTGACGAGTCCCTGCGCGCACACCACGAGTTTGCCACCATTGTGGGCGTGGTCGAGGACGTTACAGACATCATTCTCAATCTGCGCAAGATTCTCTTCAAGTCGCAGACGAAGGAGCCGCGTCAGATCCTGCTCTTGGCGAACAAGGAGGGTGCGATCACGGCAGCGGATATCAAGGGCGATAACACGTTCGAGATTATCAATCCTGAGACGCACATCTGCACGCTCGACAAGAAGATGAAATTCGAAGCGGAACTGACCATTGAGGTCGCGCGTGGTTTCCGTCCGGCGGAGAAGAACAAGAGCTTGGACATGCCCATCGGCATCATCCCGATCGACTCGATTTTCTCGCCTGTGCGCCGGGTGCGTTACAGCGTGGAGAACACCCGTGTCGGCCAGCGTACCGATTATGACAAGTTGGTCATGGAAATCTGGACGGATGGTCGCATGACGCCCGATGACGCGCTGATGCAATCCAGCCACATCCTGCGGCACCATCTGGATCCGTTCTGCGAATACGGCAAGGAACCGGTCGAGTTCGAGGCCGCCCAGGAGAGGATCAGCGACAAAGATGCCGAACTGCGCAAGAAGCTCAACATGTCGGTCAATGAGATCGAACTGAGCGTGCGCGCGGCGAACTGCCTGAACAACGCCAACATCACCACCGTCGGCCAGCTGGCGATGAAGACGGAGAGCGAGATGCTCAAGTATCGCAACTTTGGCAAGAAGTCCTTGAACGAGATCAAGGAGAAGTTGGCGCAGATGGGGCTCCATCTCGGCATG
>CAZAAF010000185.1:0-8340 GCA_964482575.1 uncultured Verrucomicrobiota bacterium
GCCCATGAAAACCGGCAGCCCGTCCGCCTCAGCCTGTCCAGGGGACATTGTGACAACCTGGCCTTCAACCGCCGGTACTTCATGCGCGACGGCATCACCGGCTGGAATCCCGGCAAGTTGAACCCGAACATCGTCATGCCCGCAGGACCCAGCGATCCCGAGGTCGGTATTCTCTACGTTGAAAAACCCGAAGCCCGCGGCCCTTCCGCGTCCGTGGCCTCCTACGTGAACTTCGCCATGCATCCCGACACCACCGGTGGCACCCGGATCAGCGCGGATTGGCCGGGCGCCCTGAGTCGCGTGCTGGCGAGTTATCATGGATCGAACCACCTCACGGTCGTGGCCAACGGCGCGTGCGGCAACATCAATCATTGTGACTTCTCCTGGAAATGGCCCCAAAGCAGTCCCGCGGAGCAGAACCGCATCGGCACCATCCTCGGCGCCGCCGTGTTTCAGGCCTACAAGGATTTGAAACCGCTCACGGTCGGTCCGTTGCGCGCGCACAACGAAATCGTCGAACTCGACCTGCCCGAAATCACTCCCCAACAATTGACCGAGGCCCGGCAGACGATCGCCGCCACCAGGGATGACCACGGCGCCAATTTCATGAAACTGGTGCGAGCTGGCCGCATGCTCGACGTGGCGGATCGCGAAGGCAAGCCACATCGGGTCGAAGTGCAGGTCATGGCGTTGGGGCGCGACGCGGCGTGGGTCGGTCTGCCCGGCGAGGTTTTCGTCGAGCTGGGGCTGGCCATCAAAAAGCGATCCCCCTACAAGCAGACATTCATCGTTGAATTGGCCAACGAATGCATCGGTTACATACCCGACCGTCGCAGTTACGCGGAAGGCAACTACGAGCCCGAAAGCGCCCGCTGCGCCGCAGGATCAGGTGAAAGACTCGTCGAGGCTGCCGTCAAACAGCTCGAAGGACTCTTCAAGGAAACGGCGGGCGACATCCCCCAGGTGAAGTGAAGGGAAAAGGAGGGGTGTTTGTCCGTTGCGATGGATCGTTGCGGAACAACCTGGGGTGTGAGTTTCTCAACCCTCTGATTCAAGGGGGCGTTCACGTCATCGAGAATGGCGGACACAGACACCGCAGACACGACGTCCCGAAGTCCGCCGCCAGACGGAGAGAGTCCCTCCGCTTCGCGGCTCAGGTGAGGAGCGATTTCTTCCAGCCTTTGGAGGTCTTTACCCACAAGGCCGGGGCTTCATCATCCACCCATCGCACCTCGCCCACGTCGCCCTCCTCGGCCGCGGGAGGTGTGGGTTGTGGCGTCAGGCGGATGCCGCTCCCGGCGAAGTGCAGCGGAGGCCGGTTGGGGGCATCGCCCGAGGGCATGCGGTTTTCGAACCCGCCCATCATGCCGTAGCCGGTTGTGGCCAGGATGCACGCGCCCTCCAGGCTCCCGTCGAACGCCTTCGCGAGCCGGTGATCCTTGTTCGCGAACAGCACGTTGCCCATGTAGTTGCCGTATTTCCCCTCGGGCGTGATCAGGAAACCCGTGCCCGCATTGTCCTTCGCCCAGCGGCTGTAATAGACGCGGCATTGCATGATGGACTGGTGCTGCTTGGTGACGTAGAAGCCCGCGATGGTGGGCGAGTCCGCATAGCACTGGTTGAACGTGTTGTTCGACCCGTTGCAGTAGAAGCAATACTTCAACGGCCCCTGGACCGGGTCTACGTTCCACACATGGACCATCGTGAACCAGTTGCTGCCCGAGTCGCTGCGCAGGCCGGTTTCGTAGCCGATGACATGCGCCAGCATCACCTTGCTGTCGCCGCGCTCGTAGTGGATCCCGATGCTGCCGGGTGCGTAGGCCGTGGCTTTCGTGTCCACGTCGCAGCGGATCCGCGAGAGGTTCGTTTCATACCCGCCCTTGAGCAGATGAATCCCCTTGTAGGTGCAGTTGTGCACCACCAGGTCGGCGATCTCCAGCCGATGCAGCTTCTCTACCCGCAGGCCGGTCAGCGGCTGCCGTCCGCCGTCGATCACGCCACCGCGAATCCATCCCGCCGTGTACGTGAACCGGGATTCCTTCCCGCCGCCCTTGATGACAACGGCGTCCCCGTCGAACCCGGCCCTGGCGCGGATGATCGCGTTGGGCGTCATCACCAGGCTCACCGAAAGCGGCACGCGCAACGGTTTGCCGATCTCATACACGCCGTCACCCAGTTCCAGCGTGCCGCCGCCGCGCTCTTCCAGCCCGGCCATCCGACGCGTCAGTTCCTCGTGCCAGTCCTTTGCTGCGCCTTGGGGAGATGACGGAGCAGCCGCCGGGGCGGGGTCGGCCGCGCTGACAAAGAGAGTGTGGCCAAAGGTCCCGGCGATCGCGCCGAGGCCGAGGGCATTGCGGAGTAATTTGCGACGGGTCGTTTTCATGGGGTTGTCTTGTGACGCGAGACGCCATTCAAGGGAAACCGATCCCGCGGATCAAGCCCAAAGCCGTGGCGTTGGGGCTCCTGTCGTGCGGATGGTGCCCACAAGCGGGTCGCATCAGCGGTTGCCCATGACGATTCGCCCTCGTTTACCGGGTTCACAACGCAGCGGGGAATTTCTTCCAGTCGTCCAGGTTGTTCAAGGTGATGGCGGCGGCGGGTGAAACTACCGCTTCCGGGACTTGTGCCGGCCCCGGAAGGTCAGTTCGGCGATGCCCGATTTGTCGAGGTCGCCCAGGCCTTCCTTGACCATGCGCGAATAATGTTTGAACGTCGTCGTGGCGAGCGGCAGTTTCAGCCGTTGCCCGTGGGCGAGGTTCAACGCGATGCCGCTGTCCTTCGCGGCGTGCGCCGCGGAAAAGAAGCAGGAGTGCTCGCGGTTCATCATGTCCTCGCCGTCGGTCGCGAGCACGCGCGAAGCCGCGCCCGTCTGCGAAAACACCTCCATCAACATCCGGAGATCGAGCCCGAGCGCGTCGCCCAGCGCGAGTCCTTCGGCCAGCCCGGCGGTATTGATGTTCATGACCATGTTGACGAGCGCCTTGACCTGCGCGGCGGAGCCGGCGCCGCCGATGTAACGCATCAGCCGGCCTTCGTCGCTGAGCTTGATCAGGATCGGCTTGAGCTTCTCAAACGTGGACTTCTTTCCGCTGCACATGAGGTAGAGCGTGCCGGCGCGCGCCTGGGTGATGCTGGACGCCATGCATCCTTCCAGGGTTTCCGCCCCGGCCTTCCGGGCCAGCGCCTCCACCGTGACATGCGTTTTTGGAGACACGGTTGCGCAGTTGATGAAACACCGGCCGCGCGCGTTCATGAGGAGGCTGTCCCCCCGGGTCGCGAAGATCCGTTTCATCGCCGCGTCATCAGTGACGACGGTGATGATGACATCGGCGGCCGTGGTAACCTCCGCGAGCCGTTGGACCGAGACGCAACCCAGTTCCCGGGCCAGCGTCTCCGCCGCAGGTAGGTGGACGTCATACAGGGCGGTGATGGGATAGCCGACATCCTTGAGACGTCGCGCCATGTTGGCACCCATGCGTCCGACGCCGACGAAACCAATGCGAGCCATCATGATGTTGTCCTAGGATGCGTTTTCAGGGCACGGGCGTGGAGGCCCGGATGCCGGTTCATGGATTGAACTCAGGGAAAAAGGGATTGTGCTTCTTCTGTTCGCCCACGGTGGTCAGCGGGCCATGCCCGGGACAGAGGACCGTGTCGTCACCCAGCGAAAACAGGTGTTGCCGGTTGGTGCGGAGCGCCTCCTCATAGGACACCAGGCCGCCGCCCATCGAGGCGGCGAACAGCGCGTCGCCCACGACGGCGACAGGCTTGTCGAGGCCCGTCACGACGTAGCTGGTGCCACCCTTGGAATGGCCGCGGGTCGGGCGCGGCGTGATCGTGAGCCCGCCCACGGAAAACACCCGGCCCTCCGTCAGCGGTTCCGCTCCCGCGTCCGGCTCCAGCGGCGAGGCAAAGGCGGGCGCGCCCGTTTCCTTCTTCAACCGCGTGAGATCGGCAATGTGGTCTCCATGCGTGTGGGTCAGCAGGATGAGGGCGATGCGGAGGCCGTTCGCCTTCGCAGCGTCCAGCATCGCGCGGCAATCGGCCCCCGTGTCGAACGCGACGGCTTGTTTCGTCTTCGCGTCCCAGGCGAGATACGCGTTGACGGTGTAATTGCCGAACGGCGTGTTGAACAACGCCAGGCCCGCCACGTCGTGGGCGGACGGATACCACGCCTGCCGGCCGAGCGCGACGAGCGACTCCACGCCAAGACCCAGCACGGGAGCGAGTTTGCGGACGACGGCTTCGTTGAAGTCGCCCGCGAGCGCCCGCTCCACGTCCGATTCGGAAACGCCAGCCTTCGAGGCGAGTTCGCCCGGTGAAAGCTTCAAGCCGCGCAGGGCTTTGCCGAGGACGTCGTTGAAATTATCTTCGAGGGGGATGTTCACAGGACGAACCCGGGGTTAACGGCGTGAAGCCCTGCGGTCGTTGAGGTGTGGGCATCCGGATTCCCGGCCGGTTGATATGGTTGTAAGACGATGCATGAACCGCATGACCCTCCCTATAGGCCGTCGTTCATCCCCTGTCAACGGCGGCGAAACGTGGAAGTGATCCCGCCCGACCTGTTTTATAGGTGTCAGAATTTCCTTGGTCTTACCCATTCGCGTCCGACGCCACCAATACTCGCCAGAACGCCAACCCTACACCGCAAGTTGTTTGCACTTATGGCGTCAAGTGTCCTGTTGTGAAACATACAAAATGGTCAGTTTGCATCGCCGCGGGGGTGTTCTTGACCGTATGGCGGAATGGTATGTAAAGTGAATCCAGTTCTTCCGGATTCATCATCGACAACGTTGAGGCTGTTCTTGAAGTCCAACATCACGAATAGAATGAGGGCGTGCTGCTGGGTGCTGGTTATCACCTGTTGCTGGGGATGTTCAAGTTCCTCGACAAGCGATCACGTGGATGAGGAGATTCAGCGTCTCAAATCATGGTTCGCTTCTGTTCGTCAGGACGCGGCCAAGGAATTGGGGTGGACCAAAGATCGGCGCGCGGTTGAACCGTTGATTGCCGCGCTTAAGGATCGAGATTGCCGTGTGCGCTACGAGGCTATGAAAGCGTTGGGTGAAATCAAGGATCCCCGCGCTGTCGGGCCGTTGATTGCCGCGATGAAGGAGGTTGAGGGTGCGCGGATGCAGGAGGTGGCAGCTAACGCGTTGGTCAAAATCGGCGCACCAACGGTGGACCCAATGGTAGCCGAACTGAGGGACCACAAATCGAAGGTGGGCATATGGGCAGTAATTGTACTGGGCGAAATCAAAGACTCGCGTGCTGTCGTGCCTTTGGTTGCGGCGTTGAAAGAAGGTGATCGGGATAACTCGTTCATAACCGGGGCGTTGGTCACGATTGGGGTTTCGGTGGTGGAGCCATCATTGGCCCTGCTTCAAGACAGCAACCCCGACGTTCGTAGCGCTGCGGCTTGGATGTTGGGGGAAATCAAAGACGATCACGTCATCAAGCCGTTGATAGCCGCGCTTGAGGACAGAAGCTCCACAGTACGCAAAACGGCGGCGGACGCTTTGCAAAAGCGAGGCTATGAGCCTTCCACACAATCGCAGCGGATTACGTTCCTCATGGCAGAACAGGATTGGGGAATGCTGGTCAAGATCGGGCGACCGGCAGTTGAGTCCTTGATGGCTGCGTTAAAAGACGATACTTCGCAAGTGCGCATGAATGCGGCCAAGGCACTGGGTGACATCAAGGACGAGCGAGCCATCGGACCGCTGGTGAACGCGCTGAGGGCCTGCCATGCACACATGGATGAAACCAAGACATTCGGGGAAGCGTTGCTTTGTTTCGACGCGGCGGCAACAGAACCCTTGATGTCGGCATTGAGGGATGGCGATTCATTGGTTCAATACGCGACTCGAGACCTCCTGATCAAGATCGGCATTCCCGCAGTGGAGCCGCTCATAGCTGTACTCATTGACGAGGATTTCAGCATGCGCGACGCGGCGGGTGATGCCTTGGCAAAGATCAACACGCGGACGCAAGGCGCGGCGCTGTCCAGAATCAGCAACCCGACCATGAATTTGTTGTTTGCTGCACTCAAAGGCAGCGACCCAAGGGTTCGCCAACTGGCGGCCAAAGCGCTGGCCACAGTCAAGGATACTCGCGCGGTCGCGCCGCTTGCGGCCGCTTTGGAGGACAGCGACATGTTTGTACGCCTCTACTCCATTGAAGCCCTGGCACGAATCGGGGACGTTCGTGCAGTTGAACCGTTGGTAACCGCGCTGAAAAACAGTAACTACTTTGCCGGATTGGCGCTGGCCAAATTCGGCGCTCCTGCAGTGAAGCCCCTTGTGGCCATGCTGGGTGATGCCAACCGGATTCTTCGCCAACATGCGGCCATTGCATTGGTGGAAATGGGTGAGCCTGCCATCGTACCCGTTTTGGCTGCGTTAAGTGACAAGAACCCGCTTGTGCGTCATGCGGTCGCCAGATCACTCACGAAGATTGAACCCACCCGCAGAATGAAATCAGCGTTGGATCGATCAACCCCCGGCGGCCCAGGATGTGAGGGGCAGGTACAACAGGTGTTTGACCCTTCAGACCTCCGTAAATTTCACCGCCGAGTGCCGACACCAGTGGTTTTCAAGATGAAGGAATCTGGCGTGATTGAACCCCTGACAGCTTTGCTGAGAAATAAAGATGTTGAGGTTCGCCGCGCGGTCGCGGAGGCGTTGCTGAGTATTGACCTGCGGGACGTGGACCTATGGTTGGCTGCGTTGAAGGACAGCGACAACATAGTGCGTTTGGTGGCCGCAAACGCCTTGGAGAACATCAACGACTCGCGAACGGTGGAGCCATTGATTGCGGCGCTCCAAGACAACGACTCGTGTGTCGCCACCGCAGCTGCCAGAGAGTTGGCGCGCCTCAAAGACCGCCGGGCAATCGAGCCTTTGGTTGCAGCGTTACCTGGTCTGTTGTCCCAAACGGCCGTCGGTCACGCGCTGGACTCGTTTGGGTGGAAACCACGAACAGAAAGGGAAAAGGTCTGTTGGAAGATGTGCAGGGGACAGATGGCAGAATTGGACCAGGCGTGGGAACAAAGCCGTCGTATTCTGTTGGAGGACTTGCGTTCGGGTGACGAGCGGCGAACCGCCAATGCTGTTTGTGTGTGTGTCCGGATTGGCCGCGAGGACATGGTGCCGGAACTCCTCAGGGTCTTGAATGAAAACGGGTGTGCGGCCATTGCTACTATCTGCCTGAACAGTGGACACAAACCACTTGAGGACGCGGCGCTTTTGTGGGCTGAGATGAACGGATTTCCGTCCGGCAAAGGTTTGCACTACCTGAGAGTTCCTTGGGGAGGTTGGCGCTCCAGCACTTCCCGAAAACAGTCTTGTTCAACCGACTCATCGGCTTATGGCCGTGACCCATATCAAGAATGACCCGCCACCTCACGGTGCCTGCCTGGCAGTTCATGAAAAAGGGGGCAGTAATCTATGTCCGGTCGGTCGTCCGGCGGCTTCCCTTTCCGTTTCATCCGGCAACGGTCGACCCGATAATGAGAGGACACCGAGTGCCGACAGGTGGATCGCGTTCTCCGAACGCGATGGCATCCGGGATGTGAGGGAGGACGTTTGGGAGCGCGCCGTGCGCTTTTCCGGATCGTCGCGGATTCGTTCCCGTTTCAATCGCGTTTTGAGAACGCGATCCTTCGTTTTCGCGTGAAGTGTCCGCCGCGCGGGGTTCCGCCTTCGACGTCTTCGCCAACGATGCCGGCTCGCCTTATGGGCGCGCGAACTTGGAGTTTTTGTCCATCCGCGGAACACTCGTCCGCTTTGGGCGTGTCAAAAACCAGGATCCGCCCTTCTACAGAGCGAACCGCCCGACTGTTCTTGAATTGGACGGTGGTCGTGCCCCTCGGGTCTAGACCCGGACGTCCTTGAGTTCCCAGCCCTTTCGGAAATAGGGCTTGATGTACTCGTTGGCCTTGGCGTTGTTGGTGAACCGCAGCTTCTTGCCGTCCCACAGGAGTTTCTCGTTCGGGAAACGCCAGCTGATGGCACCGAGCAACATCCATTCCGTGTAGGGGCCGGAGACGCCGAAGTTGGAGCAGGCCGGCTTCCCGCCCTTGCAGGATTCAATCCAGTCCTTGAAATGGCCGGGCGAGCGCTTGATGACTTCCGCCGGCTTCTGCCAGTCCTTCATCCTGGACTCGGGCACCATGCGGACGCTCTCGCCGCGGCCGCCCGTCGCCATGTAACCCTTGGTGCCGACGAAGAGTTCGTTAAATCCCTTGAGGTCCTGTTCGGTCAGGTCGGCGGGAGGCTTCACGGGCTTGGCCATCTTGCCTTCGTACCAGTACAACTTCAGCGCCGGCATCTTGCCGCC
>CAZAAF010000186.1:0-8310 GCA_964482575.1 uncultured Verrucomicrobiota bacterium
GAGCGCTCTTGCGAACGCCCTGTTTGGCTTGTTCCGCGTCACACAAGCATGTACGCTTCCCAGGCGTTCAAGGAGTGAATCATGCAGCGAGGTGAACGATACCAAACATCAAACCGTGCGTCAGGGCATGCAAAGATTATAGGACTGACCCCTTTTTCTCCAATTTCGTTCCAAATGTGCATCCCGATTACTGAAGCCATGAGAACACACAGTCTATCGGAACTTGAAATCGAGGGGCGCGATATGGTGTTGCGAGTAGAACCGCGCTTCGACTTCTACCGAATTAAGAAGGCCAGTGCCGTGATGATTGAATTTGGTCCGGGGGCGAACGATGCAGGCCAAACGTCCCTCGTGCTGACCACCGATTACCAGACGGAATCCAAAGCATATCGCCTGACCATTCGATTTGACGGCGTTCGCGAGCTCGCCTTTCCAGAAATGCAGCCATTCCTCCAATTTGCCGAACTGGAGATTGAGGATGTTCGGGATCGAATGCTGGAAGGAGTGCGGTTTGAGGTTGTCTCGCATTACGACCGTTCCTTCCGGTGCTTGTGTGGAGGAATAGTGATTGTGAGCTTCGATCCTGTGTCGTGATAGGAAAAGAGGTCGGTCCCATGATCTTTGCATGGGTGGGGGCTGATGGTGTTCCGGCCATATCCATTCAGAAGCGAAGGATCAGGACACGAACATGGGAGCCTTTGCGTGCAAAGAAAGAACAGCCAAAAAGGGAATAGAATCAGTGAATTACAAGTATACGTTACCGCCGCATCTCATTGAGAAGGCGTCGTATTTCGAGGAGTTCGCCATCGGAGGCGCGCAAGCAACTATCAGGCTCAAGGATGGCAGAATATTTGAGCAGGCCCTGCTTTCAAACTGCACGTGGATTATTGCAATGAGAGGTTTCAAAGACCTGCCGTTCAAGGTCGAAGACATCGAAGACATTTATCAAAAAGGTGGGGACAGGAACCCCGGTCGGGGCGGAGATTGGGATTTTTGGGACGACTGGGGTGTAAATCATCCAGAAAAGGGGTCCGTCCAATAATCTTCGCATGGGGGAGGCCGGTGACCCCTTGTGTCGGTTGTTTTGGTTTTGCAATCGGGCGTTGCCGCGGCTAGTGAAAACACCATGAATACGATTTCGCAGTGCATCGCGCGGGAGAAGGCCGGGCTGGTCGTGGTGGATATCCAGGAGCGGTTGTTACCCGCGATCCATGACAAGGAACGCGTGACCGCCAACGCGGTGCGGCTGGTGAAGGGCGCGGCCCTGCTGAAGGTGCCGGTCCTGGTGACGGAGCAATACCGCAAGGGCATCGGGCCGACCGTGCCCGAGATCGCCACCGCCGTGCCGGGATTCGCGCCGATGGAGAAGCTCGCCTTCAGTTGTTGCGGCGCGGAGGGGTTCGTGGCGGCGCTCGACGCCAAAGGCGTGCGCGATGTGGTGCTCTGCGGCATCGAGGCGCATGTGTGCGTCACCCAGACGTGCCTGGACCTGCTGTCGCGCAAGTTCCGCGTCTATGTCGTGGCCGACGCCGTCTCATCGCGGACGCCGGAGAACCATCGCCTCGGCCTCGACCGGATGCGCGACGCCGGGGCCGGCATCGTGTCCACCGAGATGGTGCTGTTCGAGTGGCTGGGCCGCGCCGGCACGGACGAGTTCAAGCAGATGCTGCCGCTGGTGAAGTGAGGCGGAAAAGGCGTGAGCGTGCGCGCCGCCCGCGATAGAATGCCCGCCATCCATTAACTATGAACGCATTTCGCTGCCATTCGTCTTCCCTGCGAGCCGGTCTCGCGTTGCTGCTGGTCGTGTGCGCCCCCGCGTTGTTCGCGGCGGAGTCTGCGCCGGGCCGGAAGTGGGAGAAGGTCATCCAGGCGTTCGAGGCGGCGGACCGGATGCATCCGCCGCCGCAGGATGCGATCCTGTTCGTCGGGTCCTCCAGCATCCGGCTTTGGAAAACGCTGGCGGCGGATTTTCCCCAGCACAAGGTCGTCAATCGCGGGTTCGGCGGCTCGCAGATCGCCGACGTGACGGCCTACGCCAGCCGGATCATCGCCCCGTACAAGCCGCGGTTGGTCGTGCTGGGCGCGGGCACCAACGACCTCCATGCCGGTAAATCGCCCGACCAGGTGGCCGAGGACTTCAAGGCCTTCGTGGCGAAGGTCCGGGAGCTGTTGCCGGACGTGCGGATTGCGGTCTATTCCCTCCATCCGGCCCCGTCCCGCGCGGAGGAGATCGGGAAGGTCCGCCGGACCAACCAGCTCATCAAGGAATCCATCGCCTACGGCAGGAATCTCGACTACATCGACATCTTCGACGCCCTGATGGGGCCGGACGGCCAGCCGCGCGAGGACCTGTTTGTCGCCGACCGCCTGCACCCGAACGCCGCCGGGTATGACATCCGCACGGAACTGACGCGGGTGCATCTGGGCCCGGCGATGAAGGCAAAATAGCCGTCCAACCCCTGTTTTTCGGGTTTATCCTCATTTTGAGGTCAATTTCTATTTGACTGGCGGGGTTTCGCTACTAGGATTCGGCGCTTCAATCGTAGCGAGAGAACAGACAACCAACGGTGGTTTCGGCCGCGGTCCGGTGGACGGCGGCGGGGGACCCCAGCGAAGGACAGAACAACATGGCACTCATTAATTTTGGTGGAACGAAGGAAACGGTCATTACGCGGCAGGAGTTTCCGATGACCAAGGCGCGCAAGGTCCTCAAGAACGAGACCATCGCCATCATCGGGTACGGCGTGCAGGGACCGGCGCAGGGGTTGAACCTCCGCGACAACGGCTTCAACGTCATTGTGGGCCAGGCCAAGTCGTTCAAGCGCGACTGGGATCGCGCGGTGGCCGACGGCTGGGTTCCCGGCAAGACGCTGTTCGACATCGAGGAAGCGGTGCAGCGCGGCACGATCATCCAGATGCTGGTCTCCGACGCCGCCCAGCGCGTCATCTGGCCGGTGATCAAGAAGAACCTCAAGCCCGGCGATGCGGTGTATTTCTCGCACGGCTTCTCCATCGCCTACAGCAAGAAGACCGGCGTGGTTCCGCCGAAGAACGTGGACGTCATCATGGTCGCCCCCAAGGGCAGCGGCACCTCCGTCCGCCGCAACTTCCTGACCGGCGCGGGCATCAATTCCAGCTTCGCCGTGGGCCAGGACGCCACGGGTCGCGCCAAGGAGCGTTGCCTGGCGGTCGGCATCGGCATCGGCTCGGGCTACCTGTTCCCGACGACCTTCCCGCACGAGGTGTTCAGCGACCTGACCGGTGAGCGCGGCGTGCTCATGGGCGCGCTGGCCGGCATCATGGAGGCGCAATACGACGTCCTCCGCAAGAACGGTCACACGCCGAGCGAGGCGTTCAACGAGACCGTCGAGGAACTCACGCAGAGCCTCATCCGCCTCGTGGACGAGAACGGCATGGACTGGATGTACTCGAACTGTTCCGCCACCGCCCAGCGCGGTGCGCTCGACTGGAAGCCGCGCTTCAAGAAGGCCGCGCTGCCGGTCTTCAAGGAACTCTATCGCCGTGTGAAGTCGGGTGAGGAATGCACCCGCGTGCTCAAGGCCTGCGGCGCGCCGAACTACCAGGTGCAGTTGCAGAAGGAATTGAGCGAGATTCACAACTCCGAGATGTGGCGCGCCGGCGCGGACGTCCGCGCGTTGCGCCCGCAGGAGACGGCCAACGCCATCACCAACGGCACCAACGGCGTCGCGGGTCGCGGAGACAACTAAGGCCTGATTCAATCAAGACGTTTCGCAAGGGACAGCCTCCGGGCTGTCCCTTGTGTTTTTGGGGGCGGGGCGTGGCCTCCGGTGAAGCCGGAGGCCATGGACGGTGGCAGGCACGGCCGCTCTGACGAGCGTGTGGCCCGGATCTTTCAGTCGTCCCTACGGGACTCTGATTGGTTTCAAACCGTTTTCCCGGCGTTGACGGAAAAATGTAGGCCCGGTGCCCCCACCGGGCGCTTGATAGCGGAACAATTTCGCCGCGTGAGGGCACGCGGCCTACAACGCTTGCGCGATGCGGTTCATTTGGGCAACACGCCCTGAAACGCCGGGCTATTTTCGGATGTCCCTACGGGACAAGTTTTTTGTCCGGCGTCGTCCCGTTAGGGACGTAGTGACAATAGCCCGGCGTTTCAACGCCGGGACAACGATTCAGTTTCCTGTAGAGTCCCGTAGGGACGATTGAAAATAGCCCGCCAGTTCACTGGCGGGTATCGCGGCCACAAGTCCGTTGAGTCCCGTGGGGACGATTGAACTCATGGTCGCGCCCTACCCGCCATTGCGTAGATACGGTTTCAGCCGCGGCGTTGCGCGCTCGGGCCGAAACGCAGGATCCAGTAGTCCAGCGCGTTCTTGAGCGACGGGAAGGCGATCTCCCCGGGCCGGACCTCCTGCGGCTTGAGCCAGCAGAAACTCTCCACGTCATCCAGCGCGGCCGCGGACTCCGCGGCGCGGGGACGCGCCGTG
Source organism: uncultured Verrucomicrobiota bacterium (assembly GCA_964482575.1). Lineage (GTDB taxonomy): Bacteria > Verrucomicrobiota > Verrucomicrobiia > CAIQCK01 > CAIQCK01 > CAIQCK01. Next base: position 4,470 of record CAZAAF010000186.1, read on the forward strand.
TAAAACAGGTCGAGCACCGGGTACGTCACGCCGGCGTACACATACTGGTTCGCAAACGAGCAGAGGAACTCCGGGGCATCCAGTTCGAGGTTCACCTCCTCGCGCACTTCGCGGCGCATCGCCTCCTCGGCTGTCTCGCCGAAATCGGCGAAACCGCCGGGCAATCCCAGTTTGCCCTTGCTGGGCTCCTTGGCGCGGCGAACCCACAGCATCCGGCCTTCGCCATCCAGCACCATCGCGCCGACGGCCACCACCGGGTTGAAATAGTAGAGGAAGTTGCACGCGGTGCACTGGATGGCGTTCCGGGCGGCCCGGCGCACCAACTGGCCGCAACGCGGACAATAGTGGAAACAGTCAATCGGAGCGGTCACAGACGATCCATTCTTGTCGTGGGATTCTCGGCCCGCCTCACATCTCGTCCTTCGGCAGGCCGTTCTCGAACTGGTTCTCGTCCTTCAACTCCTTCTTCAGCCGGAACAGTTCCGTCTTCAGCTTCTCGACGAGGGCGGCGTTGGAGGGATCGGCATAGATGTTCTTCAACTCATGCGGGTCGGTCTGGAGATCGTAGAGTTCCCATTCGTTGAGCTTGTTGAAATAGATGAGCTTGTAGCGCTCGGTGCGGACGCCGTAGTGCGGCTGGACGCGGTGGTGCATCGGGTAGTGGTAGTAGCGGTAATACATCGAGGTGCGCCAGCCGGCGGGCGACTCGCCGCGCAGCAACGGCAGGAAACTGTGGCCCTGCATGTCGGCGGGCGTCTTCTCGCCCGCGGCGTCGAGCAGCATCGGCGCGAAGTCCACGTTGAGAACCATCTGGTTGTTCACCGTGCCCGGCTGGATGTGGCCGGGCCAGCGGACGACGAACGGCATCCGCAGCGATTCCTCATACATGAACCGCTTGTCGAACCAGTCGTGGTCGCCGAGGTAGAACCCCTGATCGGAGGTGTAGATGACGATGGTGTTCTCAGCGAGCCCCTCGCGGTCGAGGAAGTCGAGCAACCGCCCGACGTTGTCGTCCACGGAGGCGATGCAGCGCAGGTAATCCTTGATGTACCGCTGGTATTTCCATTTCTTCAGCGCGTCGCCGGTGAGTTTCTTCTTCTCGCCGTTGACGGTGATTTCCACCTCGGTGTCCACGCCGGAGAGCCACTTGTTGCGCGCCGGGCCCTTCAAGTCCGGCGGGGGCAGGGGATACTTCAGGTCGCGCCGGGTCAGGTCGCGGTCAATCCGCATGGTGGCCTCCGCGGCAGCGGGGCTGCGCGTGGCGTAATTGTCGTTGAACGTCTCGGGTTCAGGAATGTCCACGTTGTCGTACATGTGCGCGTGCTTTTCGTCCGGCTCCCAACTGCGGTGCGGCGCCTTGTGATGGCACATCAGGAAGAACGGTTTGTCCTTCGGCCGGTTCTTGAGGAAGTCGATGGAGAAATCCGCGATGAGGTCGGTGACATAGCCCGTGTGCTTGTGGCGTCCGTCCGCCGTGAGGAAGGCCGGGTCGTGATAGACGCCCTGGCCGGGCAGGATGTTCCAGAGATCGAACCCCGCCGGCTGGCTGCCGAGGTGCCATTTGCCGATCATGCCGGTGTAATAGCCCGCGGCGTGCAGATAGGTCGCCAGCGTCGGCCGCTTCGGGTCGATCGGGTTGAACACCGGCACGCCGTTGATGTGGCTGTACTGGCCGGTCAGGATGCAGGCGCGGCTCGGCGTGCAGATGGAGTTGACGCAGAAGCAGTTGTTGAGCCGCATGCCGGCGTTGGCGATGCGGTCGAGGTTCGGCGTCTTGTTGATGCGGCTGCCGTAGCAGCTCATGGCGTGCGACGCGTGGTCGTCGGCCATGATGTAGAGGATGTTCGGCCGCGATGCATCCGCGGCGAGGGAGGTGAACGCCAGCCAGGGCAGCAACAAGAGTCCGGACAACACTTTGGTTTTCATAAGGGCAGTCCCGCGGTTCGGTTGCTTCTTCCTCTAGCATGCCGCGCGCGGGCTGGCAATGCGATTGCCATCCCCGGCCACCTTCGGCTTGCAACCCGGCGCGCCTGTCCGCACACTGGCCACCGGTTTCTTATGGAGACAAGCGCATGATACCTCTGCTCGCCGCCCTCATCACGCTGGAGACCGATGCCACGCGCATCGGGTTTGACCCCGACCACCACGGCGCCATCGTCTCGGTCGTGGACAAGGCCAGCGGCCGCGATTTCGCCGCGCCAAAAACCGCCGGCCCGCTGTTGTACGAGCTGCGCTTCACCAATGCGCCGTCGCTGACGGAGATGGACGCTGCGGACGTCACCGTCAAACGCGAGGGCGATGCCGTGGTCATCTCGGCGGCGCGTCACACGAACGCGGCGGTGGCGGTCGAGTGCCGTTTTCACACCGAGCCGCACTCACCGCTGATTTTCGGCCGCATCACCGTGCGCAATGACAGCGATCACCCGCTCACCAGCGTGCGGTTTCCCGCGGTGACGTGGTCCAAACAACTTGGCACGGCGCCCGAACGGGAATTCCTGGTGCTGCCGCGCAACGACGGCTGCCTCATCCAGTCGCCGGCGACGATCGGCTGGCTGCCCCCGTCCTCGTATCCCGGCTCGGCCTCGATGCAGTTCCTGGCGCATTACGATGACACCGCGGGCCTGTACGCCGCGGCGTACGACAGCCACTGTTTCACCAAGAGCTTCGGTGTTGAAAAATCCGGCAACGCCTTCCGGCTGGCGCTGCGGCACCTGCCGGCGCTGGCCCCGCGCGGGGAGTGGCGCATGCCCTATGACATCGTCCTTGGCACGTTCCGCGGCGACTGGCAGGCGGCGGCGGACATTTACAAGCAATGGGCGCTGAAACAGCCGTGGTGCCGGCGCACGCTCGCGCAACGGGTGGCCGACGGCGACGTGCCGCGCTGGCTCACCGCGCCGTCGCTGTTTTACGCGTACTCCCTGCGCGGCGAGGTCGCCCCGCAGAAGGCCGGCAACCGCGTCCCGCAGGTGCCGTCCCAGGCGGCGGCGTGGCGCGAGGCCATCGGGGGCTCGACCACCTTCATGCTGATGAGCTGGGAGAAACTCGGCCCGTGGGTGGCGCCGGATTATTTCCCGCCGTTCGGCGGCGAGAAGGATTTCAAGGCGGCGACGGCGGCGTTGCACGGCCAGGGCCATCACACGCTGGTGTTCCTGTCGGGGTTGAACTGGACGGTGCGCAAACAGGGGGGATGCGATGCCGGCACGCTCGACGACACGGCGGCATTCGAGAAACGCGGCGCGGCCAGTGCCATCCACGGTCCCGACGGCCAGCCGCAGCGTTGGGGCAAACCGAATGCGGATGTCGGCGAGCACGCGATTATCTGCCCGGCGACGGCGCTGGCGCGGGAGATCCTGCTCGGCTCGGCGCAACAGTGCCAGTCGGTCGGCATCGATTGCGTGCAGGCGGACCAGATTGTCGGCGGCGGCGCGGCGTTCTGTTATTCGACAAAACACGGTCACCCGGCGGGCGGCGGCCGTTGGTCGTCGTCGGCCCTCTACGGGATTTTTGACGAGGTCCGCCGGGAGTGCAAGAAGCGCGACCCGAACTTTGCGTGGTCGATGGAGGAGCCGGGCGAGTTCTACATCCCCGTGCTCGATACCTATCATGCGCGCGATTACCAGCAGGGACGCTGGCCGCGCGACGGCGCGAATGTGATCGGCGTGCCGCTCTTCACGCACGTCTATCACGAGTTCATGCACGGCTATGGCGGGGATTCCTGTGGCGTCACCAGCCAGCCGAGTCCGATGGCGCTTTATCAACAGGCGATGAACCTCGTCTGCGGCAAGGCGGCGGGCGTGGCGGTCTGGACCCGCCCGTACAACCCGGCGACCACCGACGCGGC
>CAZAAF010000187.1:0-8307 GCA_964482575.1 uncultured Verrucomicrobiota bacterium
CGACCGCATCGCCGGCACTTCGAGATACGCCGAGCCATCCGCCTCGACCGGCACTTCACCGACCACCTCCGCCAGCGTAAACGAACCGCCAATGGTCAGCGGCTCCATGCCACCGGAGAAATTGACCGGCTTCGGCAGTTGCTGGAGCACGAGCAGTTTCTTCACCGCGCCGCGCTCGACACCGGCCATGTTGCGGCCACGATAGATGTCCTCCAGGAACAACCGTCCCGTCGGCGCATTGAGATCCACGCGCGCCGGGATGATAGGCTCGCGTTGGCGCGGCTGGATCGGGCGCGGCTCGTTGCACTGGAACTGCGCGCGCTCGGCCTCCGGCAGTTCATAAATCATCTCCACATTGCCGTCGCCGTCCATGACGAACAGCCCACGCGCGTGAGCGACGAGAAAACAGTTCTCGGTGAATGCATACGGATCTTTCCAATCGCCCGTCTTGCTGACCTGTCGCACCCCGCGGGAATCGTCCGGACCGAACTCCGGATCCACGATCGTGATCGGCCCCAAATGTTCCGGACGGCCGTGGCCGGGCGAGAACGACGCAATCACCTTGCCCGTGCCGGGAATCGGCTTCGCATCGAGCATCGCGACGCCGCCGGTCATGTTGCCGTAATACACCGTCTGACTGGTGCCGTCGGGGTTCATCGTCCAGAGATGATGGAAATGCACCTTACTGCGGTCCACGTACTCCCAACGCATGTAGAGCAGGCGGCCGTCCGGCATCATCCAAGGCGTATTGTCATGGTCGTTGTTGGTGGAAAGCATCCGCACATTGCCGCCGTCGGCATCGCAGCGATAGAGCGTGGCCACACGCGTGTACCAGCAATTCACAAACCGCCGGCAACGCGACGAGCCAAACACGATGCTGCCGTCGGGACAATACGTCGGCTCGATGTCGTCATCGGGACCGTCGGTGAGCTGATGCAGGCCGCTGCCATCCACGTTGATTTCGTAAAGATGAAACGGATGCGTGCCGCCTTTGCGATACGCGAAAAGGATTTTCTTGCCGTCGTAACTGAGCTGGGGATCGCGAACACCACCCTTCGCATCTTCGAGAACCGTCGTCACCTTGCCGGTGCGGAGATTCAGCCGGCAAAGCCGCCCTCCTTCGCCATAGCCCCAATAAACGCCGTCCTCCTTTTTGAAGGCCAGCTTCTGCGGGTATTCGGAAAAATCCGCGTAGTTACCGAACGTGACATACCAGTGATCATGTCCCGGCACGCGCACGGCGAACGCGATCTCCTCCACGCCCTTCATCGGACCATCAAGAAACCGCGACAACATCGGTCCCGGAAATGTTTCCGGCATCCGCAGGGCCGAGGGCTTGACCGCAGGCTTGGCGGGAGATTTTTGTGCAGCGTCGAGAGCGCCAGCGAAAACAAGGAACGAGACGATCGTCGAAACCCACAACGCCGTCCGCAGACCAAAGGTGAGGCGAGTCATGCCCGCTTCATTACCAGAAAGCCCCGCCTTCACCAATACGACTTATCGGTCATATTGGTTCCTTGAAAGAACGCCTGAATGCCATGACCGACGGCGCACCGTGACACCCTACTCTTTCCCGACATTCATCTGAACAACGATGGAACGGCTGAACGGCGGCAACGTCACGGAACTGTCGGAGAGCTTTGCACTGCTCCATTTATCCTGCCACGGGTCATAGATTCTGGTTTCCGTTGGCTTGATGCCAGCCAGTGATTGGGACAAGTCCAGTTTCACGCCTTCGAGCTTCTCGGGGGCTTTGCCGTCGGCGAGTTCGCTGCGCCAGTTGTTCTGCGAATCGCGGCACCAAACCAGCAGTGTGTGTCTGCCCTTGAGCACATAGACGCGCAGCCGCGGATGCTGGAGCTGCATCGGCTGGAAATCCTCGGCGGGCGGATCGAGGTCCTTGACGACGGCGGCGAAGCGGGCGAAGTGATGCCAAAGGTTGTTGTGGTCCACGTACTGGCTCCAGTGCCAGCAATGGCCCGGTCCGGCCGCGCCCACAAAGAACGGCGCAAACAGCACGTCGTGCAGAATAATGCCGGCGGTGTCCTTCTCATAAAGTTTGAACGGCCCGGCATGTCGCGGCTCGACCGCGCCGCTCTCGGCGAGTATCACCGGCCGGCCCGGTTTATGGGCGAGCAGCGTGCGCACCGCATCGGCGGCGAACACGTCCACCGGACCGTGACAGATGTCATATTTCGCCCCGCAATCAAGATAACGGTGGACCTGCGCCACGTCGTTGCCGGGCATGGTGCTGAGGCGGGCGTAAGGCTTGAGCCCCCAATCACTGTCGTAGCTGCCGAGGCTTTGCATGGCGAGGTTGTGTGGGAAGAGCCGGTGCAGTTCCGCGAGCATCACCTCGCTCCATGCCAGCACATCGCCCCCCGCCACGCAGTTGACCTCGTTCCACAACTCCCATCCAAAAATCTCGGGCCGTTCGCCAAATCGCTGCGCATACCATGCCAGCTTGTGTTTGAACTGCACACGGCTCCGCTCGCCTTCGATGAAATCCGCCGTGTTGGCCGCAGGACCGCCGTTGGCAATGAGATGCATCGGTTTTGCGGCCCACTTCTGGTGATAGTTTGCATCAAGCGAACGAAAATGTTCGAGACAGAGCTTCAGCCGAATACCGTGCTTGCGGGCGAGTGCGAACAAGGCGTCGATCCGTCTCGCCCGCGCCTCGTCATAAACCCCGCTGCGCTCATGTTCCACGTCATAAAATCCACTGCTCAGCCAGATGCGCGCGTAGTTGCCGCCGTTTTTCGAGAGCGTATCAAACCATCGCTCCATGCACGCGAGGCCAGCGGCTTCATCGTTTTCCCGCGCATCGGGATGAACCATGTTCAAGCCGATGGGCACGTAAGGCTTGCCATCGCTGAGTTCAAAATAGCGCGCGTTCCGCGGGCTGACGCGAACAAACGCGGTGTCCGCTGCGAAGGTGCCAGTGACAATCAAAGCTGTGATTGCGGCAGGGAGAAGTGTTTTCATGGTGGGATCGGTCCAAGTCACGAACGTCGTCTGGAGTGTCGCACTCCAATTCCAAATCCGCACACATCTGCGGCAACGCCAGCGCTTTAGTGATTATCCGCGTAGCTGCCGTCTTTTTCAATCCAATGGTTTTTCAAGACCACCGAATTGACGGTACTGGCCCTGAGAACGACCTGCACCTCGCCGTGGTTCTTATAGATGTAGAAACAACTGCCAGGCGCGGGAAGAACTTTTCCTCCAAACCACCCGGGTTTCTTGATGGCAACGATCACCGGCTGGCCTTCATCGTCCTTGGCGTAGAAGGCATTCGCCTGTGGGTCGAAAGTCACCCCCGGAATTCCGAACAAGAAGCTCTCTTTGCAACTGGAGTCGCCATCACCGGCGTACATTTGCGTGTCGAAAGCAATATCGGCATAAAGCCGTTGATCCCGGGGGCTCCACTTGAGAGTGGTGTTTGAAACACGGCTGACGGCATAGGCGTTTGCCTTGTCAGGACTGAGGATATCGACAGACCCAGCCCAGCTGGGATCGGCCAGAATCATCATTCCGCAAATGGATGCCACGATGGGTGTAATGCTTTTCACACAAATATCTCAATTGTCCACATGCATTCCCTCTATAACGATTATTTACGCCAGAACTCTCTTTGCATATCAACTGAAATGTCACACAATTGTCACAGAAGCGTTTCGCATCCGTCACGAATGCCGAACAAGATCAACCTTTTGTATGAGGACTTATTCGCTGTTGGGCAGCATAATACTTGCACTTTCAAGCAGTTGGGCGGTGCCTTCGTTTGCAGCCGAAATCACCATCCAAGGGTCGGATACCATGCTCATCCTTGGCCAACGATGGGCCGAAACTTACACAAAGTCGCATGCCGGTGTGAAAATCATGGTGGCTGGCGGCGGTTCGGCTACAGGGATTGCGGCACTACTCAGGGGAACGACAGACATCTGCAACGCCTCATGGCCCATGAGCGCGGTGCAACTTTCGGATTTCGTCGAGAGGTTTGGCAAGCGCCCACACCAATACAAGATGTGCATGGATGCCGTTGCCATCTTCGTGAACAAGGCAAACCCCATCGGAAAACTTGGCCTGCCACAAATTGAGGCGATTTATACCGGCAAGATAAACAACTGGAAGGAAGTCGGTGGCAACGATGCCCCCATCCTGCTCTATGGCCGCGAAAAAACGTCCGGCACGTATGAGTTTTTCAAGGCACGTGTCCTTGACCGCAAGGATTTTTCTCCCGCCACCCAATCCATGCCGGGAACAAGGACCGTCATTCAGGCGGTCGCCAGAGATCCTAACGCCATCGGGTTCGGCGGCATCGCGTATGACCATGGCGTGAAACATCTCGCGATCAGCAAGTCATCCTCCAGTCGGGCATTCGAACCGACGGAAGCCGATGTCTATGCCGACCACTATCCCCTGGCACGCTACCTTTTCAGCTATGTGAAAAGCGAAAAGGATGTGGATGCCGCAGCTGACTATATCACGTGGTGTCTGAGCGATGCCGGTCAGGCAATCGTACAAGAGGTCGGCTATTTTCCCCTGCCCAAAAACCTCCGCTGAAATGCCTGAGCCCGATTACATCCTGGCGCTCAGGACCTCGTAGAAACTGAAGGTCTTGGTCTTGCCACGCAGTTGCATGTCAGGCATCAGACGGCACTCAACACTGTCCTTCACCGCCTCGTACGTGGGCTGCGTAATAAGGATGGTCGTGCCAAATTGTTTGTTAAGCGCTTCGACACGCGACGTGGTGTTCACGCCATCACCCACGACGGTATATTCGAGCCGTTTGTTGGAACCGATGTTGCCAACAATAACATCGTCGGTATGAATGCCCACGCCAATAGCAATGGGCGGCTTGCCCGCGATGCTGCGCTCGCCGTTGATCTTTGCCAGCAGGGCCTTCATCCGCAACAGCGCAAGCGTTTCGGCTTCACCAATCTCCGCCAGCAATATCCGTGGCTTGGATCCACGGTTACTGGATTCTGGATGGCGCGGCAAATCATCAACCGCTGCTTGCCTTCCTTGTCAAGCTGGACAACGAAACCACGGCCACCCGTACGCCGTGCTTGCCGGATGGCTTCATAAGAAGAAATGTCGTCGCCGATCCTCTTCGAATTGGGGTGGGCCAGAATACGGCCGTCATTGGATGTAATGACCGCGCGCCCGCTTTCATTGAACCGGACCGTTGCCCCCCCAGTATCTTCTGTAAATCGAACCTCACATTGATGCTGCCGAAATCTGGCACGCTTTTTGTCTCGCGTTTGGTCCTGTCCCGGATAGATTTCGAATCGTACAAGATCGTACGCGCGTCAAATGCGGCGCGGCTTCACGCTGTGTTCATTGGGTATAAGACAAAGGCAACGGGCGGCAGGCCCTCTGAAGGTTCAAGTTCCGTGAGGATTCCCACAGCGTGTGTTGCGCCAAGTTTTTTGTGCGCCTGTAGCTCAGTTGGATAGAGCAGGGGTTTTCTAAACCCTTGGTCGGGGGTTCGAATCCCTCCAGGCGCGCCATTTTCCCCGGTCCTTTGCTTTGACCTTTCAAAATCAATTCTGCCAAGATGCCATTCATGAAGGCACGACAAGAAAGCCCCCTGTTGAAGCCACTCGCCGGACAAATCTGCGTGACGGGAATCGCTGCCATGATGCTGGCTCTCATGACAATCTGGCCGCCATCCACTGTCGCGGCTTCAAAGGCCAAGGCACACCCGGTGTCCGGCGAACCATCCGTGTTCGAGGCCGAAGCCGCGCTTCTCAACAGTGCGCGGGCAGAGATCGTCGAACAAGATACGTTTCCCACCAAACGCGGCGTGGCCTTGAAATCCAGCGTGACTACCAATGTAGGGTCGCCAGACAGGGAACCCGATCTGGTCTTCAAGATCAAAGCTCCGCGCGAGGGACGGTATTGGATTCGCTCCCACGCCGCCGCAGACACCAACGGCGCCGAGGCCATGCGAAAGGCCACGAGCAAAACGGCGTCGCTGCGCCTGATGATCTCCGTCGCAGGCAGCCGTCCGACCAAACGCGTGGTGTTCGTTCCGTGGAGCCAGCCGGGAAGTTGCATCCAGGCTCTTGGCAAATTCAGCTTCACCGGTCAGGAACAGGCGGTCCGCGTCTGGCTGCCTGAAGGCGTGCGCCTTGATTACTTGCAGGTGATACCCTACTCGCCGCCCAAAGTCCCGGCCGCCGCCGCCAATTACCAGCCGTCCGTGGTACCACCGAAGACGCATCCGCGCATCTGGGTCAACGAGGAGTCCCTGCCGGTTGTTCGCGCCCGTCTTGACAAGGGCGAGAATGCCCCGCTGTGGACAAAGTTCAAAAAACTGGCGTCAAAACCTTTCGCATTCACGGTCAAACCGGACACTGAAATCACCTGCAATTCCGCTCTGGAACAGGCCGCCGCAACCAAGGCTTTTGTCCATTTGATGACCGGCGACAAGGCGCGTGGACTTGAAGCGGTGGGATTGATGCGCACGTATCTTTCGGCGGTCGTATTCGACAACCTTCTCGACATCACCCGTGAAATCGGGCGGGCCATCTACACCGGAGCACTGGTCTATGACTGGTGCTACGACGTCATGACGCCGGAAGACCGGGAGGCGATGCGCAAGGACCTGATGCGGCTGGCGGACGACATGGAAACCGGGTGGCCGCCTTTCATCCAAGCCATCGTCAACGGCCATGGCAACGAAGCCCAGATCAACCGCGACCTGCTCTGCATGGGCATTGCCATCCACGACGAAGACCCCATGCCTTACCGTTATTGCGCCTATCGGATTCTGGAGGAACTCGTGCCAATGCGCCGGTTCGAGTATCAATCGCCCCGCCACAACCAGGGCGTCAGCTATGGCCCCTATCGCTTCTCATGGGATCTGCACGCCGCCTGGCTCCTCCGCCGCATGACCGGCCAACCGGTTTTTGACGACAACATCGCCGCTGTTTACAAGTTCTGGCTGTACATGCGCCTGCCGAACGGACAAATGCTCCACGACGGCGACGGTTTCTCCGACGGCCGGTATGCCAATCTCGGCCCCGCGCCCCTGCTCAGTTACACCTACAGCCATGACCCGATAATCAAGGGCGACCTCGAACGTCAGGGCGGTTTCACGAGCGACCCGATTTTGTTTCTGCTGCTGAACGATCCCGGGTTGAAAGCCGAACCAAGCCTCAATTCACTACCGCTGACCATTGACTTCGGCCCGGTCCTTGGCTCGATGCTCGCGCGGACGGGCTGGAACATCGGCACGAATGTCGCCGACGTGGTGGTGGAAATGAAAGGAGTCGGCTATCACTTCGGTAATCATAAACACGCCGATGAGGGCAGTTTCCAAATATACTACCGCGGTTTGCAGGCAGGCGACCTCGGCGAGTACGGCTTCTACGGCACGCCCTACGACTCCAACTTCAACAAGCGATCGATTCCCCACAGCATGATGTTGGCCGTTGATCCGGACGAGAGTTTCAATCTACCCACCAACGATGGTGGCGCGCGCAATGTCCGCTCCTGCCCCACCACACCGGAGCAGGCGGTCAAAGATCCGATGTTCGCCAATGGCAAGGGGATTTCGGCCAGCTTCGGACCGTCAAAACAACGGCCGTTCTTCAGTTATTTCTCCGTGGACCTGACATCGGCCTACAGCCGCAAGATTCAGGATTACGTGAGGACCTTCTGTTTCCTCAACCTCAACAACCCACAAACGCCGGCCGTACTCATCGTGCTCGACAACATGACCACCGCCAAACCGGAGTTTAAGAAGTACTGGCAGGTCAACACTTTCAACCCGCCGGAGAAAACCGCCGATGGCGTGATCCTGCGAAACCACGATCTCGGGTTGAACGGCAAGGTCAGCGTCCACATGTTCCGCCCAAAAGCCGGCGAATGTGAAATGGAAATACTGAGCGGCGCGGCAGCCAACAGCGTATTCGGACATGCGTTCAGGCCACCTTTCCCAGACAAACCGGAAGCCAACGGCCATCGCGTCATGTTCTCACCCAAAACAGCCCGGGCCAACGATGTCTTCCTGACCGTCATGCCCATGAGCGATGATGTGGCGCCGGAATTGCCCGTCAAGATGGTTGAGACTCCGGCAGTGTTTACGGTGACCCTCGCCGACCGAGTGGTCGTCTTGAGCAAGACCGGCAGACTCCTCGAAGAATCGTTCGAGGTGAATGTACCGGCTGGCCGCGACCATCAAGTGCTGCTCTCCGGCCTCACGCCAGGCGTTTGGAGTCTCCGCGATCCGCAGGACAAAGTGCGGTTTAACGCCAAAGTCGAGACTGGCAAGAACACTGCCTTCTTTGTGCTGCC
>CAZAAF010000188.1:0-4305 GCA_964482575.1 uncultured Verrucomicrobiota bacterium
CTTCGTCAACCTGTCAACCAAAGTCGCCGGGAATGACTTCAGCGGCACGTTCGTCTTCAACGGCGGCACCGCCAGGACCCAGCTCGTCGAGGTGGCCAGTGTGGCAGCGCCCGACATGGGTTCCTCCAACTTCTTCTTCGGCGCGTTCCTGGTCGGCGATTCCGTCAGCGGCAGCAATGCCTCCGTCCGGCTGGTCAACAACCGCGTGAACTCGGCCACCCTGGCTGCCGAGGCTCTCGCCGCCAGCACCCTCTGGGTCAGCTCCGGTTCCTCCCTGAACTGGAACAATCGCAGCGGGTTTGTCTACAACCTGGCCAACGCCGGCACGATGGCATGGACCAACGCCGGCAACCCCGCGGGCACGGTCATCCAGTTGGCCGTGGTGAACACCTTCACCAACCAAGGAGTACTGCAGGTCGGCAACAGCACGGTGCTGCAACTTTCAAACAGTTTCCTGAATGCGTCGTCCGGCATCCTCAACCTGTTCAGCAACGGCGTCCTTACCAACTTCGTCTCCGGCGGCATCCTGACCAACGCCGGCACGATCTACGGTGACGGTCTCATAACACCCACCCTCTCCAATGGTGTTGGCAGCCTCGTCGGGGCGAGCCTCGGCATCCTCCGGCTCGACGGCGGGATCGCGGACAACATCAACTACGGCACCCTCGGCACCACCAACAACGGCACCCTCATCATCAACAATATCTTGCTGACCAACACCGCCGGCGCCAGCATCGGTCTGATGAGCGGGACAGTCGCGCTCGTAGGTGATGGCAGCAGCAGCAACATCATCAACCACGGCACGATCCTCGGCAACGGTACCGTGGCCGCCACCATCGGCAACGAGACGGACGGTTCGATTACTGCCACCGGCGGTATCCTGAATTTGAGCGCCGGATTCACTAATGACGCCTCCGGCACCCCCGTCAACGCCGGCCTCCTGGCCGCCCTCGGGGCCGGTGCTCAACTCAGCATTGCCCAGTCCTTCACCAATGTGGGCACCATCTCTCTGGGCAATGGCACTCTCACCGCTCCCGGCGTGAACAACGCCGGCAGCATCCTCGGCTACGGCACCTTCAACGCCCCGCTTTACAACACCGGCGCGGTGACCAACAACAACGCCGGGCAGTTGTTGACGTTTGCCCAACCGGTATACAACGCCGCGGCGGGCATGATCGCCGCTCTGAACGGCGGCGGGCTCGCCTTCAACAGTGCCGTCACCAATGCCGGACTCCTGGTCGTGCAAGATCAGAGCACCGCCACCTTCGCCGACGCGGTCACCAATACAGGCACCATCACCGTCCAGAATCAGAGCACCCTGACGTTCACCAAAGACCTCACCGTCAACGGCACGCTGTCGTTTGCGCCCGTAGTGAACCCCTCCACGGTCATTGTCACCGGGAATCTGACCCTGGGCAGCGCCGGCATCATCTCGATGCCCAATCTCACCAACAATATGCTGGTGATCCAGGGCAACTACGTCAATGGCAGCACGAACAACATGGCGTACAACACCTACCCCGGTACCATCGTGTTCGGTGCAACCGGAACCCTGACAACGAACACATTTGAGGTGGCTGGACGCAACCTGGGGCCTGTCTTTGCCGGGTTCACCAACAACTTCGCCCTGGGCACCCTGAATATCACCAACGCTGTCAGCTTCGTGAACAACCTCGACAACGGCGGCGGGCTGGGCACCAACGAAGCCCTGTATGTGGACGTGCTCCACCTGTTCGACGGCGCCACGATGAAGCTGAGCGCGCTGACCATCTATGTCGGGCTGGAGTTCATCTACGAGGACGGCAGCGGCACCAAGACCTTCAACACCGGCGTCATCAACGAAGGCAACGCGGCGGCGCTGGGCCTGGTCAACGTCAGCATCGACAACGGCGGCCAGATTGTGTTCGTACCGGAGCCTTCCACCTATGTCTTGATGAGCCTGGGCTTGGCGGGTCTGGTTGGCTGGCGGCGATGGCGCACCACCGCGCGCCGGCCGTAATTGCGCAACCGCCGCGCCTCCTCCGGCATCATCCTATGAACGCGTCCAGAAGTCGCGACTCTTCGCGCGCGCGTCGGTTTCCACCCGACCATCTCCTCCGCCCCCGGGAACAGCCGACGGCAGCTTGAGTGTCAGCATCTGGAATCGCGCCCGGACGTCGGCCGGCATGAACCGCGTCAATTGCGACAACGTGTGCTGGTCGCCCAGGACATATTTGTCCGCGTAGTAACGCAACGGGTAACAGACATAGAGCCAGTTCCGCGCTCGCGTCATGGCCACATAAAGCAGCCGTCGCTCCTCCTCGATTTCCTCGCGATGGCCCGTGGTCAAATCACTGGGTATCACCCCATCCGCCGCATGGATTAGAAACACCACATCCCATTCACAACCCTTCGCCGAATGAATCGTGCTGAGCGTCAGCCATTCCTCGTCCTTGACCGGCGGCCCCGCCCAATCGCCCGTACCGGATGGCGGGTCGAGCGTGAGATCGGACAGGAACTCCTCGCGGGAAGTGACACCACCGGCAATGGCTGCCAGTTGCTCGATATCGCGTATCCGCACCTCCGCGTGGTCATAGACTTCCCGGAATATCGGGTCATAGAACTGCCGGATCCGCTCGATTTGGACTGAAAGCCCCGGCATCCCGCCAGAGGTCGAGGACGGAATACGATCCGGCGCATCCGGCCTCCACACGACCCACGGTTCGTCCTCCTGGGGACTTGTGTCGGGCGTCGCCGTCGTCCCGGTCGCCTCCCCCAACTCCCTCAACAAGGCGCACAACGCCAGAAACCGCTCCCGGCCCGCCGGAGGGACCGGGCAATGCGGCAGCGCCCTCACGTTATGGTTGTTGGCCGCAAGGAAGTGCATTACCCGGTTGGCCGTCGCCCCGCCCACTCCCGGCAGCAGGTTGAGCACGCGCAGCCAACTGATCTGGTCCCGCGGGTTTTCCAGCAACCGCAGCAACGCCATCAGGTCTTTCACGTGGGCCGCCTCCAAGAATTTCAACCCGCCGAATTTCCGGTAAGGCAGGTTGCGCCGGGACATCTCCACCTCCAGCATGTCACTCCAGTGCGCCGTGCGAACCAGGACGGCCTGCCGTTGCAGCGGCACACCGGCCTCATAATGTTCCAGGATGGTCTTGCAGACGAACCGGCACTGTTGGGCCTCGTCCACGCACGTCACCAGCACCGGCGCCTGCCGGCTGCGGCGCTCGCTCCACAGGTTCTTCGTGAACCGCTGGCGGGCGTGCGCAATCATCGCGTTCGCGGCGTCGAGGATCGGCTGCACGCTGCGGTAATTCTGTTCCAGCGTCACGACAGTGGCCTGGGGAAACCGTTTTGGGAAATCGAGGATGTTACGGACCGTGGCGGCCCGAAACCCGTAAATGCTCTGCGCATCGTCCCCGACGACGGTGATATTCCCCCGAGGGGCCGCCATTTTCAACAGCACGCGGGCTTGGAGCGTGTTCGTGTCCTGGTATTCATCCACGAGGATATGGTCAAAGCGCGCCGCCACCCGCGGCCCGCCCTCCGGGGTTTCCATCAGGTGCGACCAGAACAGCAGCAGGTCGTCATAATCGACGACGTGAAGCCGCTGTTTGCGATCGGTGTATGCGGCAAACAATGCTGCCATCGCCTCCTCGTTCCCGGCGCACCACGGAAAATCACGCGGCACCACCTTCTCAATCCGCTGCTGGCTGTTGACGCATTTGGAGTAGATGTCCAGCAGCGTCCCCTTCTTTGGAAACCGTTTGTCACGGGAATGCAGGCCCATCTCCTGTCGCACCAGATTGAGCAGGTCCTCGGCATCCGACTGGTCGAGCACGGTGAAATCTGGCATCAATCCCACCGCACGTCCGTACTGGCGCAACAACCGGTTCGCCACCGCGTGAAAGGTGCCACCACAAACCCGGGACGCTCCCCGGGCCGCATGTGAAGCGCACTGACCCGCGCGGCGGATCATTTCCTGCGCCGCCCGGCGGGTGAAGGTGAGCAACAAAATACGATCCGGGGCAACACCCCGCTCCAAGAGACAGGCCACGCGCGCCGCGAGCGTCTTGGTTTTCCCTGTTCCCGCCCCCGCAATGATCAGCAACGGGCCGTCGCCATGCAGGGCGGCCGCCCGCTGCTGCGGGTTCAGTTCGGAAAGCCATTCCGGTGTCGTCATGACTGCATGTCCATTAAAGGCGGGCGGCAAGCGCGTTCCGGACATGGTATCCCGTGAAGACCGGATCTCCGAAACGTGTCA
Organism: uncultured Verrucomicrobiota bacterium; assembly: GCA_964482575.1. GTDB lineage: Bacteria > Verrucomicrobiota > Verrucomicrobiia > CAIQCK01 > CAIQCK01 > CAIQCK01. The sequence continues at coordinate 4,247 of CAZAAF010000188.1, forward strand.
TGATTCACTCCTGGCCCGCGCCGGCATCGGCCGCAAGCACTCAAGGCGCGGACGCCGGC
>CAZAAF010000188.1:4315-8302 GCA_964482575.1 uncultured Verrucomicrobiota bacterium
CGAGGGGAACGTCCAGTTCGAGAATCGCTGCGCGCGCTTCGAGCAACAGGTATCCCGTGATACTGGCCTTCGCTTCCGCCAACTGCGTCTGCAGGCGTTCCAAAGCGGCATCATTCCCCGCCGCCGCGGCATTCCGGAGGTGGCCCACATAATCTGCCAGATTCATGTAGAAGATGCCGTTCGCCTGTTTGGGGAAGGCCCCTCCGGAAACCTTGAATCCGCCTCCGTGCGACCCGGACGGGGCGGTTGCTGCCTGAATAAGGCGCCGGATATGATTGCTGCCATGCGGCCCCTGCGCAATCAGTTCAAACCCGCCCGCGAAGGCCAGTTGCTGCACAAAATTGGTCCCAAAAATCGTCTCGCCCGACCCGCCAAGATCCATGCTCACCCGGTCGATGCCCACGCCGTCGCACCGTGCCACATCGGTCTCATATTTGATCCCGCCACCGCCCTCCGGCGGCGTGGCCGTCCGGAAAATGGGCAGCCCGGCCTCCACCGCCACCCGCTGCACCTGACGCGCCCGTTTGGCGTCCACCACGCGAATCACCTCAACCCCATCGGCCGCAACCTGGTTGGTGGACGGCGGTAACAACGCCACCGCAAAAGAGCCTCCCCCTGCACCCAGGGTTTCGCGATAAACCTCCACCAATTTGTCCGCGGATCCGGAACCGTTCCCGGCGCTCGCTTCGATGACCGGCTTCATCAACTCCAACAGAAAATCCGTCCATTCACGCGTCGGCGCATAACGCATCATGCCGAGGATTGACGCATCCGCAGGCATCAGCTTCAGCAACGGCGCATCCAACTCCAACGGCTTCTGCCCCGCCAGCGCCCGGCCGAAAGAGGAACTCTCCAACGGCGGTGCCGCGATCTTCAATTTCAACCGCCCGTCTCCAAGTTCCGCGCCAATTTCCAACCGGGCTACGTGTTTGAAAAAATTCAATGCCGCCTCGAATTCCCCCGCGAGTTGCTTCACCGCGCGCCCGGTCGTATCCCCCGCCGCGGCCGACCCGATGGCGCCGAGGATGGACTCCTTTTGACGACGCACTTCATCCCCATAAAGCGACAGGATGGCTGGCGCGCGAAAGACGGCCACAATATCCCCCTTCACCCGATGAGTGTCCCGCGCCGCCGCCAGCAGTGCGGGATCGTCGATCGCCTTTGCATCGTCCACAATCAGGCCCCACCCATCACGGACGGTGATGTAGTAGTGCTTCGTGACCTGCTGCTTGAACTGGAGCGGCTCGACTTTCCGGCCGGCACGCACGGCTGCGAGATATGCCGGATGATCATACACATCTTCCACCTCGGTGAAGTGCCGGATGGCGCCTGTCGAAGCGGCGGGGTCCGCCTTGACGTTGCTGACGCCCCCCTTGCCGAAACTGTCATAAAACGAACCCACATCGCTGACCCCCACGATGATGGCCAGGTGGTTTGTATGCGTTTTGGGGTTCAGGAAGACAAACGTCCAGGGCCGTTCCATCTCAATGCCGTTCAGCAACGGGTTCTTCAAATACCGCTGTGCAAACAACGGTAGATCATCACTGACGCGGGCGCCCAGCCGGCCCGCAATACCGTCGAGTTTGCGGACGAAGGACTGGGGATTCTCGATGCGGATGCAGCCGAGTTCGTCAACGGCCTGAAGCGGGAGCCACCCAAACGAGAACAGGCACACCGCCAGTGTGAGCGCAATTCTCATGGATGGGAAAAAGCGGATTAGCTGCCACCCATGCCGGGGCTGAAGCCCATCGGCGAGGAGTGCTCCCAGGATTCCGGACGGTTCCAAGGAATCGAACTGCCGCCTTCAGGAGTACCACAGGCGGCGAGAAACCCCATGCTGATCAGCACCAACCACAACGCGACATCCTTCCAACTGCCTATGGGCCGGAAAAAACTCATGCCGCCGCACGTCTTCACGGAATGGCCATGTCGCCGGGCTTGGGTTCCTTTTTCTTCACATCCCCCAGGAAGTCGGCGATGCAGCAATCATCGTCCACGGTGGCAATGCGAACCTTGCCAACGATTTCGGTGCCGCGATGGAGAATCATGACGCCGCTGGGGAGAACGCCCTTCTTCTTGCCGATGTCCAGCACGGTGAAATTCCAAGTCTTGTCGTAGTAGAGCACCTTGCCGCTGAGGCCGTCGGGCAGCGCCACGCCGTCCTTGCCCGTGTAGTAGCGAACCTGCGCGTCCAACTCCTTGATTTTGTCATCAAGGCCCTTCTTGACAGTATCGTTGCCGGCCACCTGGTCCGTAAGGGCCTTGATCTTGTCCTGCGCGTCCTTGGCCTGCTGAAGCGCCGCGTCGCGCGCCTGCTCGGCAGCCGCGAGCTTGGCTTTCGCCGCTTCGAGTTCGGCAGTATTGGCCACCGGAGCGGGCTGGGCCATGCCGGCAATCCTCTTGTTCAACTCTTCAATCTGGGCCAGCGCCGTGGTCAGCTTGGTCTTCTCTTCCGTTACCTGACCCGCAAGCAGTTTGGTCTCCGCGCGGGCCTGTTCGGCCTCCTTTTGTTTTGCCTGAACATCGGCCTGTGCCGCTTTGCAGGCGGCCGTGGCCTTGGTCACGTCCGTCTTGGCCTTTGTGATCTCGTCGCGCAGGTTGCGCTTGTCACCTTGAAGTTGCCCGCCCAAATAGATGGACGCTCCCCCCAGCACCAACGCCAGTACCAGACAAATACGAGTAATGATCAACATTAAAGACTCTCCTCTACCCGGCTTTCAGTCGCCATTAAAGAGTTCCTCGCATGCCGCACAACATGCGCCTAATCGTTTCACCCATGCTATAGAAAATTCTGAATCCTGTCAACCGTTTCACCGCAAAAAACGCTCATCCGTGTTTTTTCGCAACCGCTCCACCGACTCCCGCAAAAAGTCCGTCTCGGTCTCCAGCCACTCCTTCAAATCCCCCGCCGAAATCACCCGCCCGCCCAGCGAGCGCACCATGGTCGCTTCCGCGTGATCCTCCGTCGCCGCCAGGAACCGTACCGGCGCGGACGACTGCGCCACCACCCGCTCGATGAACGCGTCTGCCGTCATGCCTTTGCGCGTGTACACCACCTCCACACCGGAGGGGGTTTCACCGGCGGAGAGACGCGCGCCATGCCGGCTGTCGAAGATGATTCCCGTGCGAATGCCCGAGGCGTCCTGAAGCCGGGTCAGTGCCGCAACCAGTTGGTCCCGCGCCTGTTCCAGATTCCTCCGGAGTGTCGCACGCAACATGGGCCACGCGTAGATGATGCTGTAGCCGTCCACCAAAAGATGGTCCGCCTCATAGTGCATGGTGATAACCTACGAATGCGGTCATGAAGGGAAGTCCGTCAACCCTGCGGGCTCCCGGGCTTCCCGTCCGGGAAGCTACCGGGACCCACCAAAAGAAAATGGTGGAGCCGAGGGGAGTTGAACCCCTGACCTCCTCAATGCCATTGAGGCGCTCTACCAACTGAGCTACGACCCCACACCAAAAATGTCGCGCGGCACGGTAGAGAGGCCGCCGTACAAAGTCAACGGAAAATACCTGCCGGTGCAAACTATCCCCCCCGTCAATGCCGCGGCAGGACGCCCCTCATGATCAGAGCCGCCCGCAGCGCCGCCGCATCCGTGAACGGCACGGCATCCATCCCCACCGCCAGCGCGCCCTCCACGTTCTCGGGGCGGTCGTCCACGAAAAAAGCCTCCGCCGGCCTCACCCCAAACCGCGCGATGGCGTGCTCGTAAATCTCCGGCCCGGGCTTGGCGCAGCCCTCCCGGAACGACAGCACCATCTCGTCAAACAGCCGCATGAAGTCCCAATGCGCCGCCACCCATTCGATGTGCAACTCGTTGGTGTTGGACAGCAACCCGATCGGCATCCGCCCCTTCAATTCCCGGAGCAGCGCCACGGTCTCGGGAATCTCCGTGAAGATGTCCGACCACAGCTCCGCAAACTCCTCGAACCGGCCGCGGAATCCCAGCGCCGCCTGCGCCTTCTCGAAGAACTGGCGCGACGAGA
>CAZAAF010000189.1:0-8292 GCA_964482575.1 uncultured Verrucomicrobiota bacterium
GCCTGTTGTACCTGCCGAAGGCGCTGACCGTGGCGCGCCGGCTGGTAAAGGCGGCGCTCGCCGCCGCCGCCGCTGCCCAACGCCGGCCCGCCTACCTGATCCCCGTCGCGAAGGTGAAATACGGCCCGCCGGTGCCTGTCCCGTCGAAGGTGCTTTGTATCGGCCAGAACTATGCGGACCACTGCCGCGAGCAGAACGTGCCGCTGCCGGACATCCCCGAGCTGTTTTGCAAGTTCGCCACTTCCATCATCGGCTGCGGCGACGCAATCACGCTGCACAAGGCCACGACGAAGGTGGATTACGAGGTCGAACTGGCCATCGTCATCGGCAAACGCGGCAAGAACATCCCCAAGGCGCGCGCCTACGACCACGTGCTGGGCTACATGATCTTCCACGATGTCAGCGCGCGCGACTTGCAGTTCAAGAGCAAGCAGTGGACGCGCGGCAAGTCGCCCGACACCTTCGCGCCGACCGGCCCGTGGCTGGTGACGCGCGATGAGGTGCCCGACCCGCACCGCCTGTCCATCCGCACATGGGTCAACGACCGGCTCATGCAGGACTCCAACACGTCCAATCTCGTCTTTGGCGTACCGGCGCTGGTGGAGTTCCTAAGCCAGACGATCACGCTGGAGCCGGGCGACATCATCGCCACCGGCACACCGCCGGGCGTCGGTTGTTTCCGGAAGCCGCCGGTGTTCCTGAAACCCGGCGACGTGGTGACGATGGAGATTGCCGGGTTGGGGACGCTGGTGAATCCCGTGGTCACCGGAACGTAATACGAAATGCATTGCGCAAAAGCGGTTTTTCGAGGACAAAGGCACCATGAGCGACGAAGTCTCAGTTGACCAGTTTCATACGGTTCCGGCGTTCAAGGGCCTGACGACTGCCGACCTGGACGTGGTGGACACCATTACGTTCAGCGTGGCTCTCCAGCCCGGGCAGACGCTCTTCAAGGAGGGCGATCCCGGCGACGGCATGTATGTCATTGTCAGCGGCAGCGTCGAGGTGACCAAGCAGGTGGACGAGGGCGCCCGGTGGCGGATCGCGCTGCATGGGCCCGGCATGTGCTTTGGCGAGATGGCATTGCTCGGCAACCAGGCGCGCGCGGCCACGTGCACGGCCGTGGAGCCGACGTTGCTGCTCAAGGTGCCGTACAAGGATTTCAGCACGCTGCTGAAGCAGAGCAACATCGCCGCCCTCAAGATCACCGCCAACCTGGCGCGCTCGTTGAGCACCCGGTTGTCCCATCTCCTGTCGGAACAGGCGCGCATCCTGAAGGCGCACCGGACGTTCACCCAAGAAGTGCAGAAGCATCTGCTCACCACCTATCAGCGCGCCGAAGGCGTCAAATCACCGACGGTGGCGGCCGCCCCGACAAACCCGCCGCACCGGTCCGCGTAGGCCCGGTTCAGGGACGGCTCCGGTTCGAGGTTCCCATCGTGGTGTGCTGGCCAAACGTGCGCCGGCAGACCGGCTCCCGTCGCCCATCCCCGTCAATTCCGCGCTTTGGTGTCGTCCGTTCGCCTGCTAAAGTGGAGGGGCATGGAACAGCCGATCGTCCAGATTCGCGACCTGTCGAAGGTGTATCGCCACGGCGACATCGAGGTGGCGGCGCTGAACAGCGTCTCGCTCGATATCGACCGCGGGGAGTTCGTCGCCTTGATGGGACCGAGCGGCTCGGGCAAGAGCACTCTGTTGCACATCATCGCCGGCATCGACCGCCCCACCGCTGGCCAGTGCGTGGTGGAAGGGGTCGAGGTCGGCGGGCTCAGCGAGACGGAACTGGCCGCCTGGCGCAAACAGCACGTCGGCTTCGTCTTCCAGACGTTCAATCTGATCCCCGTGCTGACCGCGTTCGAAAACGTGGAACTGCCGCTGTTGCTGACCGGCCTGTCGGCACGCGAGCGGCGCGAGCATGTGGAGGCGGCGCTGGAACTGGTCGGCGTCGCGGACCGGATGAAACACCTGCCGCGGCAGCTCTCCGGCGGCCAGGAACAGCGCGTGGCCATCGCCCGGGCGCTGGTCACCGACCCGACGCTGCTGGTGGCGGATGAGCCCACCGGGAACCTCGACGCCCATTCCGCCGCCGATGTGCTCACGCTGCTGCAAACGCTCAATCGCGATGCCGGCAAGACGATCATCATGGTGACGCACGATCCCAAGGCCGCCGCCCATGCCCGGCGGATGGTGCACCTGGAAAAAGGCGAATTGTTGAACGGAGGATAGCCGGCAGGTTTCAGCGACCCGCTTTTCCCCATGACCCTTCCCGGCTTCATCCTGCGCAACGCCCTCCGCAACAAGCGGCGGCTCCTGCTCACCGTGCTGAGCGTGGCATTGAGCCTGTTCCTGTTCACCGTGCTCCAGACGGCGTTGCGGGAGATGTCGCAGCCGCAGGTGACGGACCAGTCGGCGCTGCGGTTGATCGTGCGGCACAAGGTGTCGCTGGCCAACGTCCTGCCCTCGAAATACCAGTCCCGCATCGCGCGCGTGCCGGGCGTCAAGCGCGTGTCGCGGCTGACATGGTTTGGCGGCATCTACATTGACGAGAGCAACTTCTTCGCCCAGTTCGCGTGCGATGCCCCCGCGTTGTTTGACATCCTCACCGAGGTGCAGACGGACCCAGAGCAGGTGGCGGCGTTCAAGAAAGAGAAAACCGCCTGCATCGTCGGCATCAAGACGATGAACCGGTTTGGCTGGAAGGTCGGCCAGAAGATCACGTTGCGCGGCACGATCTACCCGGCGGATTTGGAGTTGATCATCCGGGGCGTCTATTCGGGCGGCATTGACGAGACCAACCTTTTTTTCCACCACGAATACCTGGATGAGGCGACCGGCTGGCACGTCGTGGGATGTTACTGGATCCAGGCGGCCAACCCCGAGGCGGTGGCGGGCGTCATCCAGCAGGTGGATTCCATGTTCAGCAGCAGCGCCGCCGAGACGAAGACCGAGACCGAGCGCGCCTTCCAACTCACGTTCCTGTCCTGGTTCGGCAACATCAAGCTCCTCATCGGCTCCATTTGCACCGTCATCGTCTTCACGATGATGCTGGTGACCGCCAGCACGATGAGCATGGCCATCCGTGAGCGGGCGCGCGAAATCGCCGTTCTGAAGGCGCTCGGCTACAACAGCGGACAGATTTTCAGCCTCATCCTGGCTGAGTCCTTCGGGCTGGCGCTGGCCGGTGGATTGATCGGTTCTGTGGGTACGTGGTGGCTCGCGCAGACGGTGGACATGTATGCGTTGTCGCACGGCTTTTTCGTCAAATTCGAGGTCACGCCCCACATCGTGGCGGCGGGCCTGCTGATTGCCACCGCCATCGGGCTGGTCAGCTGCGTGGCGCCGGCCGTGGCGAGCGTCCGGGCCAGCGTGCTGGACGGATTGAAGGAGCTGGATTAGGACCATGGCCATCCCGCTCAAGTACAACCTTCGCAACCTGCGCGTCCGCTGGCGGGCGACGATTGCCACGGCACTCAGCATTGCGCTCACCGTGGCAGTGTTCGTGATGGTCATGGCGCTGGCGCGCGGCCTCAAGGCGACGTACGTCAACACCGGCGATGCCCGCAACCTGCTGGTGATGCGCAAGGGGTCCACGGCGGAGTCCTCCAGTCAGATCGAGCGCAGCAAGGTGCTGTTGTTCAAGTACGACGAGAGGATTGCCCGCAACGAGTACGGGGATCCGCTGGCATCTCCGGAGATCATCGTGCTCATCCAGCTCGACCGCATGGACGGCGGTAATGCCAACGTCCTCGTCCGCGGCATCAGTCCCATCGGCCTCCAATTGCGGCCGAATGTGAAACTCGTCGAAGGCCGGTTGTTCCGGCCGGGACTGGCCGAGTGCATCGTCAGTCGGAAGATCGCCGCGCGCTTCGCCCATTGCCGCGTGGGCAACACCTTCCGCGCGGGCAAGCGCACGTGGCTCGTGACGGGCATTTTTGACGCCACCAAGACAACCTACGAGTCGGAGATCTGGACCGATGCCGACGAGGTGCGCGAGGCGTTCAGCCGCTCCTTCTACGGCTCGGTGCTGTTGCGGCCCCAGGATGCCGCCGCGGGCGCGGCGCTCATCAAGAAGCTCGAAGCCAACAAGGAACTGTTCGTCCGGGTGCTGCCCGAGGCGGACTATTACCAGGAACAGACGAAGAACGCCGGGCCGATCCAGTTCATGGGCGGATTTCTGGCCGTCATCATGAGCATCGGTGCGGCGTTTGCAGCCATGAACACCATGTACGCCGCCGTCGGCTCACGAACGCGCGAGATTGGCACGTTGCGCGTCCTCGGGTTCCGCCGGCGCGACATCTATCTGTCGTTCCTGATCGAATCGGTGATGCTGGCGCTGGTCGGCGGGGCGCTGGGGTGTCTCGCCTCGTTGCCCATCAACGGCATGGCCACGGGAACGATGAGCTGGACGACGTTCTCCGAGGTCGCGTTTGAGTTTCGCATCACCGGCGAACTGCTGGCGAAGGGGCTGGCCTTCGCAATGGTGATGGGCGTGCTCGGCGGCCTGCTGCCCGCCCGCGTGGCGGCGCGCAAGCCGGTACTCGATGCGTTGCGTTCCGTCTAGAAATGGTTCACAATCCGCAGGATACCGATACATGAGTTCACCGTCACAACAAGGACCGCCGGCCCTGAGCCGGCTGCCGATCGCCCCGGAGAAGAAGTCGCGGCGCAAAGCCGGGCCGCTGGTGTTGTTTGTGCTGGTGATGCTGGTCATCGGGGTCATCGGTGGCGTGTTCGTGTTCACAACGAATGAAAGGGGCAGCCTGCTGCTCTCAAAAAGTCCGGAGCCCGCGCCCGGCCAGCACCTGACACCGCCCGCCGCGCCGCCCAAGCCCGGCGATGTGGTGCTGACGGTCAGCGGCTATGTCATTCCCCGCGAGCGCATCGAATTGAGCCCACGGTTCCAAGCCACGGTGACGTGGATTGGCGTCCACAAGGGCGACCCGGTCAGGAAGGGTGATGTGATCGTCCGACTCGATGACGCGGAGTACCGCGCCAAGGTCCTGGAAGCCGAGGGCAATCTCGCCCGCGCGCAGGCCGACCTCGCCAACGCGGAGGCGAACCTCAAACGCCAGGAGGCGCTCGCCAGCAAGAACATCGAAAGCGCCCGCGCTCTGGACGACGCCCGCCGGGCGCGCGATACGTCACTGGCGCTGATCACGGTGGCCCAGGGGCAACTGGCCTATGCCAGGACCTACCTGGAATGGTGCACCATCCGCGCGCCGATCAGCGGCACGATTTTGGAGAAACTGGTGAAGGCGGACGAATTGGTGACGCCGATGACCTTTGGCGGCACGCGCGGACCGAGCACCGCACTGGTGTCCATGGCCGATCTCAACGACCTGCAGGTGGAGATCGACCTGAACGAGGCGGACCTTGCGAAGATCCACCTCAAGCAGCGTTGCCGCATCAGTCCAGAAGCCTATCCCAGCCGGCACTACAACGGGTATGTGGCCGAGATTGCCCCCGAGGCCAATCGCCAGAAGGGCACGCTCCAGATCAAGGTGCAGATCGAGCACCCCGACCAGTTCACCACGCCGGAGTTGTCCGCCAAAGTGGATTTCCTCCAGGATGCCGCCGCCCGTTAGGACCGCCAGGAGACTTCGCATGAACATCGTGAAACAGCCGCAGCAAATCACGCTCTACACCCGGCCAATATGCGGCTGGTGCCAGGAAGCCAAGGCCTGGCTCGACGAGCGGGGATGGAAGTACACCGTGTGCAACGTCGGCACCGATCTGGCGGCTCGGCAGCGGGCGGTGGACCTCAGCGGCCAGACGCTCGTGCCTGTGATCGAAGTGGACGGCCTCGTCCTCGGCGATTTCGACACCAGCCAGCTCGAGGTCTTCCTGAAGAAACACGGCTATCTGGAGTGAGCGGCGGACGGACGGCCCGATGGCTGGGCCGGCGGTCACCCACGGCGGCGGAGAGGAAAGCGGCCTACTTCTTGTCCCCGCCCACGATCTTCTCCGCGCGCTCGTAGGAACCGAGGTTGAAGACGTTTTTGTAACCCAGACCCTTGAGCTTTTGCGCGCCGATGCCGCTCCGGCCGCCGCCCTGGCAGTGCAGCAACAGCACCGTGTTCTTGTCGGGCGCCACGCTGGCGATGCGTTCCTTCAAATCGTCGAGTGGGATGTTGATGGCCGCCGGCAGGTGGCGCTCGCCATATTCCTCCGCGGTGCGCACGTCAATGACCTTCGCGCCTTTCCGCAGATAATCGCGCGCCGTGTCTTCGGCAACCGAGTTGAGTTGGGGAAGCACCACCACCGCGGCGAGCACGCCCGCCACGCCAAGAAAGGTAATCCAGGACATGGCGGGCATGATGACACCGAATCGCGCCGGCCGCAAGTTGGGTGTTGCTGTCAGGTCTGGACCTGCTTGCGCGCCTCGTCCGCCAGCGCGGTGCTGAGGTAACGCTCGCCGGTGCTGCAACCGATGGTCACAATGAGTTTGCCCTTGTTCTCCGGGCGCTGGGCCGCCTGCAAGGCCGCCCAGACGTTCGCGCCGGTGGAGATGCCAGCCAGAATGCCTTCCTCCAGCGCCAGCCGGCGCGCGGTCTGGATGGCGTCGTCGTTGGATACGGTGATGACGTCATCCAGGATTTGCAGGTTCAGGTTCTTCGGGATGAAGCCGGCGCCCGCGCCCTGGATCTTGTGCGGACCGGGCTTGAGCGGCTGGCCGGCGCGCGTCTGGGTGATGACGGGCGAGTCCTTTGGCTCGACGGCGATGGTTTGGAACTCCTTTTTGCGGGATTTGATGACCTCGCTGATGCCGGTGATGGTGCCGCCGGTGCCGACCGCAGACACGAGGATGTCCACCTTGCCGTCGCTGTCCTTCCAGATTTCCTCGGCGGTGGTCTGGCGGTGGATTTCCGGGTTGGCCGGGTTCTCAAACTGCTGGGGAATCCACGAGTCGGCGATCTCCTGGTGCAATTGCTCGGCTTTCTTGATGGCGCCCTTCATGCCCTCGGCGGCAGGGGTCAGCGAGAGTTTGGCGCCGAGCAACGCCAGCAGGGTGCGCCGCTCCAGGCTCATGCTCTCGGGCATGGTGAGGATGAGTTTGTAGCCGCGCGCGGCGGCCACGAAGGCGAGCGCGATGCCGGTGTTGCCGGAGGTCGGCTCGATGATGGTGGTCTTGGGCGTGAGACGGCCATCGCGTTCGGCGGCGTTGATCATGGCGAAGCCGATGCGGTCCTTGACGCTGCCGAGCGGGTTGAAAAACTCGCCCTTGATCGCGATGGTCGCCGATAGGCCGGCGGTGAGGCGGTTGAGCTTGATCAGCGGGGTTCGGCCCACGGTGCTGATGATGTCGGGATAGACTGACATGGTGATGTCCTTTCGTTGGTTTGGTTGTTAGATAGAATACTCTTCCGGCTTCATCCTGCCGAACGGGATTTTTTCCCAAGCCCGCTCATGCAGGTAATAAAGACAGATTTTGGTGAACAGTTCAACAAAGCCGATGGAGACGGCCAGCTTGATCTGGCCGGTGATCAGGAAGGAGATGACGATGGTGTCCACCGTTCCCGTGGCCCGCCACGAGACCGCCTTCACCAGGCTGCGATAGTGTTTCTCAATCATGGGTCGTGATGTGTTACTTGACTGATGGACCTGTATTACAAGTTGGAGGCATATGCAATAAAGGGGCGGTACTCATTGAGCAGGGTCTGAAGCGCCAGGACCAGGGCCGCTTCCTTCCGGTGTTCGCCGCCCTCCCGGGGCGATTCGAGGATGATCTCGAAGGGGCGGGGACGGATGTTCGGCGGCGCGCCGAGGATGCCGTCGTAACCCTTGCCGATGACGCCGTTGCGCGCCTGGAAACCGTCGATGATGGGATTTACGTTGCGCGGCAGGAACCGGCCGGCGGCCTGCAGCGCCGGCTCGATCAAATGTTTGGTCAACGTGGCGCCGCTGGCGAACCCATAGAAACCATGGCTGGTGTCGTCCGTGTGCAGCGAGATGATCCCGTGAAACGCGTGCGACGTCAGCTCGGATTCGAGCAGCTTCACCTCGGGTTCCGCCGAGTTGTGCCAGAACTCCCGGTTCAGGTCCTTGCCCCGGCGCGAGTGGCGCGTCCGATCCTCGAATCCCGTCGGGTTGCAAACCGGGTAGGCGAAGAGGCAATAACCTTCTGCCAGTTCCGGCTTCGCGTCGAACACCTGCAGGAACCGCACCAGGGCATGGACGCCTTCCGGCTCGTCCCCGTGAATCCCGGCGAAAATGCCAATGCGAATCGGGTCGTCGCCGGCTTTCGGACCGATGAAAAGATAGCGCGGGAGTTCATGGGACTGGCCGTCCACC
>CAZAAF010000190.1:0-8284 GCA_964482575.1 uncultured Verrucomicrobiota bacterium
CGCCGCCTACAAGAACGGCATGGGCATCGCCAACTGGGAATGGTGGCTCGTGCCGACCTACGGCCTGTTGACGCTGGTGTTCGTCCCGATCTGGCTCCGCAACCGCATCACCACCGTCCCGGAGTTTCTCGCGCGCCGGTTCGGGCCGGCGTGCGCCGACATCTATAGTTGGGTCATGCTGGTCGCCTATGTCTTCGTCTTCATGGTGCCGGTGCTTTACAGCGGCAGCCTCGCCCTGACCGAGCTGACCGGCTGGAACTTCTACGCGGTCCTGTGGACCATGGTCGCACTCATCGCGCTGTACACCACCAAGGGCGGCCTCTCGTCGGTGATCTGGACGGACGCGCTGCAATGCCTGATGCTCGTGGGCGGCGGCGTGGTCCTGTTCTTCCTGGCGTTGGACAAAGTGCCGGGAGGCTGGGCCGCCATGGAAGCCGCCAACCCGGACCGGTTTCACCTCTACCACCCGCCGGATGACGAGACGGCGCCGTTCGCCGGCATCGTGCTGGCCACATTCGGCGTGTTCATTTTCTATTCCGCCGGCAACCAGGTCATGGCCCAGCGCATCCTCGGCGCGCGTTCGACGTGGGACGGCCTGATGGGGGTGCTGTGGGCAGGGGTCATCAACCTCCTGCGTCCGATGGTCACCTGTTTTCTCGGGCTCATCGTGTTCCACTGGACTCATGTCATGCACGCCGCGCCGCCGCTGGAGAACCACGATCAGGCGTTCCCGTTCGAGTTGAAATACTTGGCGCCCGACTGGGGATTGCGCGGTGTCATCCTCGCAGGGTTCCTGGCCGCCGTGATGTCCGCCATCAGTGCGCTGGCCAACTCGACGGCGACCCTTTTCAGTCTGGATGTGTACAAACGGATGTTCCATCCGCGGGCCGACGATGCCCGGCTGGTGTTCGTGGGCCGCATTGCCTCCCCGGCGGCCCTGGTGCTCGCCGCGCTGATCGCACCGTCGGTCGCCCAACTCGGCGGCGTGTTCCGGTATTTTCAGAACGGCGTGACGTATCTGGCAACGCCCTTCATCTCGGTGATGCTGACGGGGCTGTTGTGGAAGCGGACCAATTATCCCGGCGCGTTGTTCGGGCTCATCGGCGGATCGGTCATCACCCTGGCCCTGGCGCTCGGCTTGCCAGCGCTGGGCGTGAACCTGCACTGGCTCTACGTGGCCGCCATCGCACAAGCCATCACGATGACGGGCATCGTGACGGTGTCCTTGTTCACAACGCCGCCCGACGAAGCGCGGTGGCGGCCGTTCCACTGGTCGCTCGCCGCGCTGCGCCAATATGACGACGGCGTCCGGCGGCCCTGGTATCAGAGCGTGCTGTTGTGGTGGGCGGTTTACATCGTTGTCTGGGTCGGCCTGTACTGGCGGTTCTGGTGAGGAGTGTCGGGAACGCCCGTGATCCAAAGACCCGGCTAATCGGAAAAAAGGTAAACTTTTTCCTAAATACGGTGAAGAAAAACAGCGGTGATTGCGGAATTATGCGGCCATGCAGAAAGACGTTCCCGCAAATGCGAGTCCGGAAAGGAAGGAGTGAGTCATGTCAGCATCTCAGCGCACGACGAAATCCAAAACACCCTCCAAAGCCAGGCCGGCCATCCAGGGAGGCACACCGGTGAGGCGCCAGCCGTTGCCCCTGGAATTTCCCGGCGTCTTTGACATGGGCGCGGCCGAGATCAAGGCGGCCACCGCCGTACTCCGCGCCAAGTCCCCGTTCCGGTATTACGGACTCAAGCTGCTGAAGGAAACGGAACGCTTTGAAACCGAGTTCGCGCGATTTGTCGGGACCCGGCACGCGTTGGCCGTGAGCAGCGGGACGGGCGCCCTCCACACGGCGCTGTCCGCGCTGGCGGTGGGGCCGGGACAGGAAATCATCGTTCCCGCCTATCTCTGGGTTTCGGTTGTAGCGGCGGTAGTCAACATGGGCGCCATCCCCGTGCTGGCCGATATCGACGAGTCCTTCTGCCTCAATCCGCTCGAGGTTGAAAAGAAAATCACGTCCAAGACAACCGGCATCATTCTGGTCCACATGAGCGGCGCGCCAGGAAATGCCAAGACCATCCGGAGCCTTGCGAAACGCCGCGGCCTGTTCCTGCTGGAAGACTGCGCGCAATGCGCGGGCGGAAGTGTGGATGGCCGGAAGGTCGGCAGCTTTGGCGACATCGGCATCTACAGTTTCCAGATGAACAAGAACATGACCGCCGGCGAAGGCGGCTGCCTGGTCACCAACAACCTCAAGCTCTACCAGCGGGCCGTGGCCTGCCACGACCTCGGCTATGCGCGCAACGATTTGGGGCGGTTGATCATGGACTCCCCCGACCTCTGGCTGTGGGGCCGCGGATACCGGCTGGATGAGTTGCGCGCGGCGGTGCTTCGCGTCCAGCTTCGGCGATTGCCGGGCATTGTCCGCGCCATGCACCGGAGCAAGTACCGGATCCGGGCGGCGCTGGAAAAGTTCCCGCAGGTTCAGTTGAGAACCATGGTGGACTCCAAAGGCGACACGGGTTGTTTCCTGATCACCACCTACCGGGACGCGGCAACGGCGCAGCGTATCTGCCGGGCGCTCCGGGCGGAAGGCCTCGTCACGTTCCCGCAGGGGTTGTCCAACCTAGTGATGACAGACTGGGGACTGCACCTTTATTACAATATCCGCAGTCTGGTGAACCGCAGCAGCGTGGACGGTCGCGGTTTCCCGTGGAATATCCCCGCCAACGCGGGCCTCGGCGGAAGCTATGCGAAAGGAACGTGTCCCGTGGCGGACAGTATATTCGAGCGAAGCATCCTGTTGCCCATTCCCTCGTGCCTGACCCGGCGCGACGAGGACGATATCATCCAAGCCTTCGAGAAGGTGCTGAAGGCGTGACCTGCCTCCCGTCCGGCGGGACGTTGTGCGGATTGTGTGGACTGGTTCGAGCGATGGAGGAAAACATGAAATCAATGAGACTGGCGCTGATTGTGTTCGCGATGTCGTGGTTCATCCCCGGAGTTCTGGAATCGGCGGAGCCGGCCAAACCCATCTATCTCGATCCGTCGCAACCCATCGAGAAACGCGTGGAGGATTTGATCGGGCGCATGACGCTTAAGGAAAAGGTGGGGCAACTCAACATGCCATGTGTTTATGTCCACGATCTTGGGAAGACCATTCCCGAGAAGACAGAGGCGTGCAAAAAGTTCGCCGCCGGCACCTACACGCAGGACATCGGCCCGGCCTGTGGTTTCTTCACGCTCGCCAACCAGATTTTGCGCCAGGGGGCGCGCCAGCAGGCGGAATACTTCAACGAACTGCAGCGCATTGCGCTCACCCAGACGCGCCTGAAGATACCGCTCATGCAGGACGAGGAAGGTACGCACGGCCTGATGTGTTCGGGCGGCACGGTTTTCCCGGAGGGACTCGCCATCGGCAGTTCCTTCGACCTGGACCTGGTCCACGCGGTTTACGCAGCGGCGGCAAAAGAGGCGCGCACGGTGGGCATTCATATTCTTTCCACCCTGGTGATGGAAGTGATTCGCGATCCGCGCATGGGACGGAACGAGGAGGCCTACACCGAGGACCCTTATCTTTACATGCGCCTCGGCGAGACCATCGTGCGCGCCGTGCAGGGGTATGACATCTCCGCACCCGACAAGGTCATCGCGGGGCTGACGGATTTTCCCACCCAGAGCGAGCCTTCCAGCGGTCTCGAGCGCGGGGCGATCGAGGTGTCGGAGCGTTGTTTGCGCGAGATTTACATGGCGCCGTGGATTGGCGCCATTACCAAGGCCGGCGGCCTGTGCGTGATGGCGGGCTACCCGGAAATCGAGGATGTGCCGGCGCACGCCTCGGTGAAATGGATGAACGATGTGTTGCGGCAGGAAATCGGGTTCAAAGGCGTCGTCCAGAGCGAGGGCGGTGGTTTCGGCACGCTGATTTATGAGCATATCTGCCGCACCCAAAAGGAAGCCGGACAACTGGCCCTGAAGGCCGGGGTGGATTTGAACATCACCTACGAACCCGCCTACATGGGACCGCTGGTCGAGAGCGTGGAGGAAGGGCGGATCCCGATGGCGCTGGTGGATCGCGCGTTGCGGCGGGTCCTGGAGCTGAAATTCCGTCTCGGCCTCTTCGAGCATCCGTACGTCAACGTGGAGCGCGCCGTCCTGACCGTGCATTCGAAAGCGCACCAGGACCTCGCGTTGCGGGCCGGCCGGGAGGCCATTGTGTTGTTGAAGAACGAAAACCAACGACTGCCGCTGAAGAAGGATTTGAAATCCGTGGCCGTGATCGGTCCCAACGCGAACGACGTGATGAACCAATTGGGCGACTACTCGCCCACGGAAGTCACCCATCACGTGACCACCGTCCTCGAGGGAATCAAGGCCGCGGTCTCGCCCCAGACCCGGGTCACGTACGCGCACGGCTGTGAAATCACCGGCACGAACAAGAGCGAGTTCGTCGAAGCGGTGCAGGCTGCAAAAGGAGCGGAGGTCGCCATCGTGGTGGTCGGTGAAAGCCAGCACGGCAAGAGCACCGACGGCGAAGGCCATGACGTGGCCAGTCTCGATCTGTCGGGCGTGCAGGAGGAGTTGATCCAGGCGGTCGTCGCCACCGGCACGCCCGTGGTCGTGGTGCTCATCAATGGCCGGCCGTTGTCCACGCGCTGGACGTCCGAACACGTGCCCGCCCTCGTGGAAGCATGGCTGCCGGGCGAGCGGGGCGGCGAAGCGGTGGCCGATGTGCTTTTCGGGAATTACAATCCCTCCGGGCGGCTGGCCATCTCGGTGCCGAGGCACTCCGGCCAATTACCGGTGTACTACAATTACAAGCCTTCCAAGGGCTATTGGATCAACCGGTCATGGACCAGCAACAAGGGTTACGTGGATATGCCGGGCACGCCGCTCTACCCCTTCGGCTACGGGCTGAGCTACACCCGGTTCCAGTACAGCAACCTGCGCATCGAGCCGTCGGAGATTCATCCGGGCGGCGAGGCGCGGGTCACGCTCGACGTGAAAAACACCGGCGACCGCGCGGGCGTGGAAACGGTGCAACTCTATGTCCACGAGGAATACGCGCCTGTTTCAACCCCGGTCAAGCAACTGCGCGGGTTCGAGCGCGTGGCGCTGAAGCCCGGCGAAACGAAGACCCTCACCATGAAACTCGGACCGGAAGACCTCCAGTTGCTCGACGTGGATATGCGCTGGCGGGTGGTGCCGGGCGATTTCGAGATCATGGTCGGCAAGTCCTCGGCGGACATCGCCCTCCAGGGGATGTTGAAGGTGACGCCGTAGCGAAAAGAAACGGTGACGATGACCGGCAACATCCGATAGAGTGGCCCGCGTTCACCTTATGGCTGGCAACACGCAACCCACCCACCCCGGTCTCAAGCGCGTCCTGGGATTGAAGGAACTGGTGCTTTACGGGGTTGTGTTGATTCAACCCACCGCGCCAATGCCGTTGTACGGTGTTGTCTGCGATGTGGCCGGCGGTCACGTCGTCACCACGATCCTGATCGGCATGGTGGCGATGCTGTTCACCGCGGTCAGCTACGGGCGCATGGCCCGGGTGTACCCAAGCGCGGGTTCGGCCTACACCTACGTGGGGCGCGAATTGCACCCGGCGCTGGGCTACCTCACCGGCTGGGCGATGGTCTTCGATTACATCCTGAATCCGCTGATCTGTGTCATCTGGTGCAGCAAGGCGGCGATGAATTTTGTCCCGGAGGCGCCGTACTCCGTGTGCGTCGTGTTCTTCGCCGTGCTGTTCACGTTCCTGAATCTCCGCGGCATCAAAGGCAGTGCCCGTTTCAACAATTGCGTCGCGATCGGCCTGGGGGTTGTCATTGTCCTGTTCTTTGTGGCCGCCGTCCGGAACATCTGGAGCGCCACCGACATGACGGCGGATCGTTTCCTGCGGCCGTTCTACGATCCGTCCACGTTTTCCTGGTCGGCGGTCTCGGCGGGAACCTCCATCGCGGCGCTGACCTACATTGGCTTTGACGGCATCTCAACTCTCTCCGAGGAAGCGCACAATCCCCGCCGCAACATCCTGCTGGCCACGGTCCTGACCTGCCTGTTCACCGGCATCCTGGCCGCCGCCCAGGTCTATGCCGCGCAATTGGTCTGGCCCGGCCACAACAATTTCCCGGACAAGGACACGGCTTTTGTTTTTATCGCCGGCAAGGCGGGCGGAGATACCCTGTTCAAGATCGTGAATCTGGCGCTCCTGGTGGCGTGCATCGGGTCGGGCACCGCGTCGCACCTGGGCGCCGGCCGGCTGCTTTACGGCATGGGCCGGGACAACGCGATTCCGAGCCGTTTCTTTGGCGCGGTGGACAGCCGGACGCAAATCCCGCGCAACAACATCCTCCTGGTGGGCGGCATGGCGCTCGTGGGCGCGTTCCTGGTGGACTTCGAACTGGGCACCCAGTTGCTGAACTTCGGCGCGTTCATCGGCTTCATGGGTGTGAACATCGCGGCGCTGGTCCGCTACTATGTGCGGGCCGAAGACAGGAAACCCCTGAATCTGGCAATGCCGCTGCTGGGCTTCCTTTTCTGTTTCTGGATCTGGCTGAATCTGGCGCACACGGCGCAACTGGCGGGCGGCCTCTGGCTTGCGGCCGGCTTCCTCTACGGGGCATGGAAGACGAACGGGTTTCGCAAGAAGATCGAGTTCGCCACGCCGGATGAAGAAAAGCCGGCTTGAGTCACAAGCGGAAGGGAGAGAATGAAACCGGGATTCCTGATTTTCGCGCTGGCGTGGGTCGCCAGCGCCGCACTCGCCAGCACCAACCGGCTGGGAATCGTGGTCTTCCAGTTCGATGACGGCACCGCCGGGCATTATCGCGCCTACCAGATCCTGGAACAATACGGGATCAAAGGAAGCTTCGGCGTGGTCACGGGGCGGTTCGACAAAAAGGGCGCGCTTACCTCGGCACAGGTGGTCGAGATGTACAAGGCGGGACATGAAATCCACGACCATACGCTGGAACATGACGCGGCATTCTACGGCAACCCGGCCAACAAGGATCAGTGGCCGCCACGCCTGAAACAGTCGCTCGCCATCCTGAAGGCCCTCGGCATCACCACGCGCGGCTGGAACCATCCCGGAGGCAAGGGCGCGAGCTGGACGCCGGAACTGCGCGAGACACTTGCCGATTATTACGATTACGTCGCCGGGCGGGTTGCGTTGCGGTCTGAACAGGTCTGGAACATTCACTGGAACCTGCGCGACGATCCCCTGTGTCTCGGGCGCGGCGGCATCAGCAGTTGGGGATACAATGCGGCGACCAACAACGCGGCCAGGGAAGTGCAAGCCGTCAAAACGAAGATCGCCAACGGCCTCCAGCAGGGCTTGGTGGTGATTCCGCTCTGGCACGTCGTGAAGGACGAGGATCGGACGACCTGGTCGGTGGAGGAGATCGCCCGTTTCGTCCGCGACCATCACCTGCCGACGATGCGCATGGCCGATGCCGTTAAAGCCATCGAGCATACGCGCGATCATTTCGACCGGCACATCGAGCAAATGTCCAACCCGACGCTCGCGGTGGATCTGGACGGCGATGGCCGGCCCGACGGCTACGCCGCGTGCCGTTATGCACCGGCGAAAGTCCAATCGCCCACCGGCGGCCGCGTTGCCGAATGGAGCGAGGCCACGAGCACGGCAATCTACGGACCGGAGACCGGCCGCACGGTGTTCAGTTTCATGGTGCGCCCGGCAGACGGGAAACCGCGCACGATCACGCCGGAACTCGGCTTTGTGGAGATCAACAAGAATTTCGAATACAAGTGGCCGCCGAAGGTAACGTGCAAGCCCGCCGGGATCGGTCCCGACTGGCAGCGCGTGACTTTCTCCGTGGACGTCGGCGCCGACGTGGACCGCGTGGCGATCAAGCTGAACGTGTCGCCCGGCGGCGTCCTCTATTTCTGCAACCCGGGCTGGCGCGTCGCCACCGCTCCTTGAGGAAGCGGGACGGGCGCGCGGCGGGAGCGGCTCACGGCCGGCCGGATTGCATCACCCACTTCAGCCAGCAATAAAAACTCGCGCCAATCTGCTGGTAACCGACTGCGTTGGGATGGACGCCGTTGTTGTCCGGGTACCCGTCCACCGGATCGAGATTCAACTCCGTCGGCACGAGCTGGATGCCGTCGCGCGCGCTGTCGCCGAACCGCTCCAACATCTGCTGCACGAGCCGGTGCTGAATCCGTTTCCAACCCCAGCGATGGTACTTGCCCTTATAGTTGGCCTCGAAACCCGACTCCCGCGCGTTCGGCGGCGTGGTCAACCCGACGCCAAAG